>JANQSK010000201.1 GCA_028284105.1 Anaerolineae bacterium | reverse complement strand
AAATCGGCCGTAACGTGGCGAAAGAGATGTTAGGGCACTTTGAAAGTACAAATGTAAGCTAGCTAAAATAGTTTTTCAGATGATATTCTTAGATTAATTTGAGCAAATTTTTAAAAATTTAAGAATTATCTTTTCAAAATATTGTATTTACACAGCACCGCACAATTTACCAATATTTCCAAGAAATAATTGATAATATGCCAAGATTGAATCCAGTCCAATCAATCTCATCTTGAGCGTGTTACCAGCAAAATTCATAAAATAATTATTCCAAGTTTTACTACTTAGGAAAGGAGTATCTCAATGAAGATAATTGTAGTAGGTACAGGATTCGTTGGATTACCACATGCCGCTGTACTATCTGAAGCCGGACATGAGGTTTATGCCTACGATATCGACCCAAATAAAATTGCCGCCTATGAGAGTGGAGAAGCAGAGCAAATTGAACGATATGTGAATGAACCAGGTTTAGTTCCTGCTATTCAAGAAAACCACAATCGATATCTATTTTTTACTTCAGATATTTCAAAGATTTGTGATGATGCCGATGTGTTTTTTATGTGTATTAACACACCTCCAAAACGAGATGGTTCAACTGACTTAAGCTACTATCTCAAAGCAGCCAATGATTTAGGTAAAATGCTTTCTGATCGCAAAACCAAACAACGGATTGTGATCGTAAACAAAAGCACGGTGCCTATCGGAACTGCACGCCTTCTCGAAAGAACTTTAACTGAACATGGGGTTTCGAATTTTGGGGTTGCTTCTAATCCCGAGTTTTTGGCACAAGGTGATGCCATTGACGGTTCTCGTCGCCCCGATCGTGTTGTTGTTGGTGCTGATACGGAAGAAGATTTTGCAATTTTGCGTCGTGTCTATTCTCGCTTCACAAATCATGTTCGTATTAAATATGTTGAAACAACACCTGAAACGGCCGAATCTATCAAATACATGGGCAATACCCTATTGTTAACTTACATTTCTTTCTGGAATGGTGTAGGTGCCCGTGTTGCTGAAAGCGTCCCCAATATTCGAATGGAAGATTTGAAAATGGGTGTAACTGCAGACGGCCGTATTAGCACTTGGGGATCTTATGTGAGCAATGGTGCTGGTGGGAGTTGCTTTGGAAAAGATATTCAATCCCTCATCTATCAGCTCAATCAAGCTGGTGGCTCAACTGATTTGCTTCAAGCTGTTTATAACATCAATGAATATCAAAAAACCTATTTGATTGACCGCGCCCAACATGAAGCTGGGTTTAACTTCAATCAAAAAACGGTCACCCTTTTGGGTTTAGCATTTAAGAAACGAACAAACGACATGCGAGATTCAGCCGCTTTGAAAGCTGTTGAGTCTCTATTAAGCAAGGGTGTCAAATCAATTCGGGCATATGATCCGCTTGCAATGGATGCGGCACAAGAGTATTGGTTTAATCCAGACAACAACCATCTTTACTCTCGGATTAGCTATCATGATTCGGTGAAAGAAGCACTACAAGGAAGTGATGCCGTTTATATTTCGACCGATTGGGAAGAATTCCGCGGATTGTCTCGTACAATCGAAAAGAACTGCTCTGCCCCTTATTTGGTTATAGATGGTCGCCGTATGTTGCCTGACTACGAAACCTTGGTTGATAATGGGTACGACTATCTGGCCGTTGGAGGTCAATTGCTTAAAGGTAAGCAAGAAACCGCAGCCAGCCAAAATGGAAAGGTAACTGAAAACGTTAAGGAGCTTGATAAACAAGCTTAATCCTTTCTTTTTCTCAGGTTTTTGAAAAATCCCTCATGAAAATGGGGGATTTTATTTTTTACCAGAAAAATTAGGACTTTTTTCACCTAATAATCTTTCAAACTGTAACCTTTTAAATACAAACTTAACTTAAAACTGGTATAATTATCGATATATTAGTGACCATTCCAGTCCTAACGTTTTACTTATGAGCACATCTTTAATTGGACAAACAATCGGCCGATATAAAATAGTTGACCACCTAGGTAAAGGGGGGATGGCCGAGGTTTATAAAGGGTTGCAAGAGAGCCTCGACAGGTATGTTGCCATCAAGTTAATGCACAACTTTTTGGTTTCAGAAGAGGACTTCTTAAAACGCTTTCAACGCGAGGCCAAAGCCATGGCCTCGATGAGCCACCCCAATATTGTGCGGGTGTTTGATTTTGATGTGTATGGAGATAGTGGTTACTACCTTGTCATGGAGTTCATTGATGGGGGGACGCTAAAAGAGTATCTCGAGGATTTTAATAAGCGCGGTGAAAAATTACCGATGAAAGATGCTGTCCGGATTTGTACAGAAATTGCGGATGCATTAGCCTATGCGCACCGCCGCCAAATGGTTCATCGTGATATTAAGCCTGCCAACGTGATGCTCGATCGGGAGACCGGTAAAGCGATTTTG
>JANQSK010000580.1 GCA_028284105.1 Anaerolineae bacterium | reverse complement strand
CATGGCAGGAGATGCGTTCGGTCGGTCCATCGCTATTGATGGCAATACTGCCGTTGTGGGAGATTCATCAGGAATAAGAGATGACGCAGCCTATGTTTATGTTAGACAGGGGAATGAATGGGTATTTCAACAAAAATTAACCCCTTCGACGGTGGACCTCGAACAGTCATTTGGAACGTCAGTTGCCATTGATGGGAACACAATCGTTGTAGGTGCTCCTCGGTATATTGCGCCAGATGGTTATGAACCCGGAGTCATCTATATTTTCACGCGTGAAGCAGAGATGTGGACAGAGGAAGCTTTTTTAGTGCCAAGCCAGCGGTCAGAAATTGGTTTATTTGGCTATGGGGTTGCAATCGATGGGGACATTGTGGTGGCAGGGGATTATATTGCTGATGTTGACAGCGTTATTTGGCAAGGAAATGCCTTTGTGTTTAAACGGAATGGTAATGAGTGGACCGAACAACAAATGCTGATTGCGAGCGATGGCGTCGAATATGACCAATTTGGTGTTTCAGTTGACATTGATGGTCCAACTATTGTTGTTGGGATGATTGGTAATCATGGGGCCGCTTACGTTTTTGAAGAGATCGGAGGCCAATGGGTTGAGCAACAAAAATTGACAGATACTCAATTGCCTGATGAGTATGAATCATTTGGTATTTCAGTTGCCATCGATGGCTCTTGGCTTGTTGTGGGTAATTTTTTAGGAGACGTTTCTGAAAACATTAATCAGGGCAACGCCCATCTCTTTCAGAAAAAAGAAGGTGTTTGGGAATTGGAAAAAATTCTAGTCTCCCATGATGGTGCAAAGAGCGATTATTTTGGCCATTCAGTTGATATTGACAGTGACATCGTGATTGTAGGAGCTTATCTTGCTGATATCAACGACAATACCACTCAGGGGGCATCCTATATGTATCGGAAGATTGGCTCACAGTGGGTTGAAGAGCAAAAATTAATCGCCCAAAATGGATCTAGCTATGATGGCATGGGGCAATATGTCGCCCTCGATGGCAATACGGCCGTTATGACCGCCCGCGGAGCTGACATTGGCGACAACGAAGGTCAAGGGTGTATTTTTGTTTTTGAGCGTGAACGAAATCGACGCCTATTCTTGCCAATTATTATTCAGGAGTAAGCAGCTGCTCTTCCGTCTCAATGAGCCTCACGGGGCGGAAGAGATAGCCTGATAAACTGATCAGGCAACCTAATACGGCCGTTACCAAAAACATGACGCCCATCCCTGAGCCGGGACCTGTTCCCACAAGAGGGCCAAGCGTCGGTGCAAGCCAGCCATCAGGCATCATCGCCGGTTCTAAGACCTGATCAGCCAGCACGCCGCCAAAGAGATAACCAAGAGGCATCAATAGCTCTTGGAGTGTTTGCTGCGTGCCAAACACACGTCCCTGAAGTTCTGGCGGCACCATCTCTTGCCAAATAGTGCGATTAGCCCCAGAAATAAAGGGAATGAAAAAGGCGGCCACGGCCGCAGCAACAAGCCAGACCCAAGTTGACTGTCCCACAGCAAAGAGGAAATCACCAAACAGAAAAGAAACGGCCGCTCCTGCGAGCACCGCATGAATCTTGCGCTTGGGTAACCCCCATATGGTAAGACAGATGCTACCAACTACACCTGCCCCACCAAGCATACCTTGCACCCAGGCCAGCACAAGCTCATCATTTCCACTACGTGCCAGAAGCATGGCGGGCATTATTGAGAAGTAGGTCAGCGCCGCAAAAAAGTTAATTCCCATAAAAATGGCCAACAGCCCTATCAAGCCGGGCCGCTGTCGAATGTAGCGAATGCCAACACGCATTTCATCCCAGAAACCAGAGGTTGCTTCGTTCTCCGCTGAGGAAATCACTTTTGGGATGGTGACAAAAAGCAATGTAATTATCGCGATGATGAAGGTACTCATGACGATCAGCATAATGCCACGAAGGCCAATAAACATGAGCAGGCTACCAGCAAAGAGAGGGGCTAGAATTTGAGCCCCATAGCTGGCCATTAGCCGAAGACCGTTTGCCCGACTGTATTGATCTTTGGGCATGATGGTGGTGGTAACGGCCGTGTACGCTGGAATTTGAAACGCCTCAAAAAAGCCAGCTATCCCCTCGGCCACATAAATGTGCCAAATCTCCAGATTCCCTGAGGATAGCAAGCCGAATAAAACAATCGTCATTACGCCCGCACCGAGATCAGAAAAGATCATTACCTTTTTACGATCCCACCGGTCAATCCAAACACCGGCAAAGGGACTAATAATCAAAAAGGGAAGAAAGGTGTAAAAACCGAGTAAGGCAACATCTGTGGCTTGCCCCGTTTGCTGATAAACCCACACTAAAAACGCAAACTTCGTCATCGCTGTCCCAATACGGGATACTAATTGACCAATCCAAATAATGATAAAAGTTTTCATAGTAATACTCTTTAAAAATCCATAATCAGGATCGCACAACGCTCATCTCAGGTGCGATCCAAATAAAAAAAACCGCAGAGCAATGTGCATCTGCGGCCTAATATTCGTTTGATTCAGTTTACATAAAGATTAGGCAGGAGACACACTTCGATTAGGAAGAGGGAATTCACACAAAAACAAATCCATTCGTGTGTCTAAATCAAAGTGAAGGTGGTTCTTGTCAATTAGATAATTCATGACAAAGATATTCTAGCATAAAAAATATGAAGAAGTAGTTAGGACAAAGTTTCATAAAAAACGTAGATTCTACTGGCAGTAAACAGCTTATTTTTTGGAAACAACAGCGAGCCAGAGTATATTTGCTTACGCCAAACCAAGAATTGCAATGTATAACAAATTTCAAATCAACAAGCTGCTAGCTGAGGGGGGGCATGGTCAGGTCTATTGGGGCACTGATCTTACTACTGGCTACCCAGTGGTCATTAAGCGTCTCAAGCCTCAATTAAATAACAATTCTCAACTTGTTGCCCGCTTTTTACTAGAAAGTGAAGCTTTAAAGAAACTAAATCATCCGAATATTATCAAATTCATTGCAGCATACGATTATGAAGATCAACATCACATTGTTTTAGAGTACATTAATTCGGGTTCATTAAGAGATTTACTGGCACAAAGAGGATCGTTGCCTCAAGCAAGATGTCTTGAAATAGCTATTGAACTCAATGATGCCTTAATTCGAGCTCACCATCTTGGTATTTTGCATCGAGATATCAAGCCTAGCAATGTTCTTTTAAAGGAAGATGGCACACCCTTGTTGACTGATTTTGGGATTGCTCGATTGCTTGAATCGGATGATAGGCTGACACCCACACAGGGGCTAATTGGTAGCCCGCGATACCTCAGCCCAGAGATGGTTAAAGGCGAATCAATTGACGGCCGTACTGATATTTGGGCTTTTGGCATTTTATTATATGAGATGCTGATGGGGGAGGTTCCTTTTAATGGTGGCCCTTTGCCTGCTTTACTCATGTCCATTATCAACCAACCTCTTCCAAATGAATTTCTTAATCACGCGGAAATACATCCCCAACTGATTGCGTTAGTGAGTGCAATGCTAGAGCGAGACCCTAATCATCGCATTGCCACGATGCGACAAATCTCTGTTCAACTTGAAGCGATTCAAATTGGCCAAGATGTACCTATACCAATCATCAAGCGTGAATTAACCCCGATTGACTCCTATTATCAGCAGATGGTAACCACTCTTTCAAATGAAAAATATCAGATTGACAGTCGATTTATAAAACTTTCATTGCTCATTGATCGTGGGCCTGATGCTCAAGGATTTCGATTTGTCGAGGACAAAGTAAATCCGAATTATGATAATTTAAAGCATTTAATCCATGAAATTGATGAACAAGTCTCGGTTGTTCTGGGTGAACCTGGAAGTGGGAAAACGACGTTATTAAGACGGTTGCAGTATGATCTTGCTCAGGAGGAATTGACAACGCGTAGTGGATATCTTTGCTTTTTTATCCCTTTAAATACGTATAATAGCCAGTTTTCTGATCTCGACCGACCATCACCAGAAGAATGGTTGTTTCGAGAATGGTCTAAGCGTTACCCAGATCTTCCCCCATTTAGCACCTTTTGGCAGTCGGGATGGGTTTATTTGTTGCTTGATGGACTTAATGAGATCCCGCATCGGGATAAAAAAGAGTACCGAGCGATTATCAAAGAGTGGCGGGACTTTTTAATTGCCTCACAAACATTTGGGAATAAAATCATTTTTTCGTGTCGTAGTTTAGATTATAGTGCGCCGTTAAGCAGTGCTGAAGTCCAAGTTCGTCAAATACGAATTGAGCCATTAGTCGAAGATCAAATTCAAACATTTATAAACCTCCATTTAGAATCTGAGACCTTGGCTGAACGAGTTTGGCAAAGAATTCAATCAGATGCTCAACAGCTTACCATGTTTGGCAATCCATTTTTTTTGAGATTGTTTGTCAATCAAATTAAGACGAGTGGCATCATTCACCTTGGTCGAGCATCTTTGTTAACTGGATTTGTTAGGCAAGCTTTGCATCGAGAAGTTGTTGAGTTACCTCACTATCTATTTGATCCTGATGAGCTGTTAAGCGAAGGGGATTATGAACAAATTGTCCAAAATGCATGGCAATCTGCCTATGATCTCCCTTGGGAAACTGAGCTATTTAAAGTTTTAGAAAAATTGGCATATGATATGCAAAAAGGTCGCCATACCGGAGAAGCAGGGCAGGTAAGCATCCCGGAGCGTGAAGCTATTGAGTTTATTTCTCACCCGCGGGCCAGAGATATGATTCAGGCTGGAATTCAGCTAAACATTTTGACTAAAGAGATTGCGACCCGTGAACTTGCGTTTTCCCATCAACTGCTTCAGGAATATTTTGCGGCTCGCGAGATGATTAAACATCCAACGCCCAATTTTACTTCTGTACCATGGTTAGCCTCTGAGGTGGTGCCTTCCCTTAAAGAAGTAAAAGCAGAGTTAGCCTCAAATGAACCTTTGCCAGCAGCCCCAACAACTGGATGGGAAGAAACGTCTATTTTAGCTGCAGGGATGAGCCATGACTCTGAAAAACTTGTTCGTGAGCTCATACCGATAAATTTGCCCCTTGCAGCACGTTGTGCGGCTTCATCTGAAGTTCGAATTTCAGGCGAACTTTTGAAGGAATTGCAACAATCCCTTATTGAACGAGCGAATAATCCAGAAGCTGATTTGAGGGCAAGAGTTGCGGCTGGCAATGCCTTGGGTCATTTGGGAGATCCTCGCTTTGAACGAAGAGAAGGCCCACATGGACCCTACCTTTATCCACCGATGACCAAAATTGCTGGAAACCGATATCAGATTGGGAGTGAAAACCATGCAGATATTGATGAACTCGATTTATTAGAATTTGTAGACACAGAGAAACCAGTTCATAAAGTTGAAATAGCATCTTTTGAAATTGGCACGTTTCCAGTTACCAATACTGAATATCGATATTTTGTTGAAAGTGGTGGCTATGAAAATGAGAATTGGTGGATAACGGAGGAAGCAAAACAGTGGCTGAAAGATGGAGGCGCTGAAGGGCGTTACAACATTGCTGTTCAGCGTCATGCTTTTTGGCGAAGTTTGACGCAAGAAGAGATAAAAAACATTCCAAATCTTCATTCAGGTGAGGTGAAATATTATCTAGAATTAAATCAAATTTCAGAAGAAGAATACAAAATACAAGCTTTAGAGTCAGTTGAAGACGTAAAACCAATACGTAAACCGATAAGCTGGAAGCACAGCCGATATAACGAACCGGCCCAGCCGATAGTCGCCATTAATTTTTATGAGATTTTGGCATACTGTACTTGGCTTTCTGCTCAAACAGGGGAGGATTTTGAGCTACCGACAGAAGTCGAGTGGGAGGCCACAGCCAGAGGGCTTGAAGCAAGGAGGTTTGCATATGGGAATGAGTTTGTCGAAGAAGCCTGCAACACTTCGGAAATTAATATCCATGGTGTAACCCCAATCGGTATTTTCCCACTAGGAAAAACCCCTGAAGGCATTTATGATTTGAGTGGAGGGGTTTCCGAATGGACTCGTTCCAAGTGGGGGTTGGAGCTTTCTCGTAATTCCTTTAAGTATCCTTATGACCCCAATGACGAGCGAGAATCTTATGAAGGTCAAGAGTGGAGAGTGGTAAAAGGAGGATGTT
>JANQSK010000196.1 GCA_028284105.1 Anaerolineae bacterium | reverse complement strand
AAATAGCTTGAATTTTGGAAACTGTTGAACAATATCGAGGCTGTTGTCTGTTGAGCCGTCATCAACAACGATGCATTCCCAGTGAGGGTAATGCGTTTGTTGAATCGCGCTTAGGCAATTCTGGAGGTGAGCTTGGGCATTGTAGACTGGGATAATGACCGAAACAAACATACGGGCTAATGTTTTGCCTTATAATAAAAAATGGAAAACATCCTAGTGCGAAACCTGTGATTTTGATAATTCATCATGGTTGTGGTTTACCAAAAAAATCATAATTTTAGGGTGCCTTTTTTACTCGTAAAAGCCAATTGTATAAAATGGCCACTGTAAACCCAATAATAAATCCTGTTATAAAACCATAGAAAAAACCAACAACACTGCCAAAATAGGTGACGCGATAACCCGCAAAGAATTGACCCAATAATGCGAGATGGGGTCCAACGACTTCTCCGCCTTTAATCACTAACCAAATAGTCGCGATGAATAGTATTCCGCCTGAAATCAGGCCTGTCACTATCCCAGAGACAATGGCGTTTAGACGAATGAGGCGCGTAAGAACTATTTTTTCTAAATCGGATTGTTCGGTCATATTTTGCGCGGCTATTTTAGCAGAAATGGGGCCTAACTGGAGAACAAAAAGTCGTTAGAGATTAATGAACCGCTTGTTTACCCACCAGCAAAGTCCAATTTCATGGTCTTTGCTAACAGCGTATTGGACCTTGCTCAAATGTAATCAAAGATTTGCTTAAGCGCACTTGATTGGGCTGAACGATAGGTGCTCGCAATGTAAACGGCCGTTGCTGCATTACGCAAAAAAGCAAACATCCACCCCACGACAA
Source organism: Anaerolineae bacterium (assembly GCA_028284105.1). Classification (GTDB taxonomy): domain Bacteria; phylum Chloroflexota; class Anaerolineae; order Promineifilales; family Promineifilaceae; genus QQUD01. Next base: position 2,560 of record JANQSK010000196.1, on the reverse strand, counting down.
ACCCCACCAAATACCCATAGGCTGCCCCAAGAAGGCTCCCTTGAATTGTGACGCTGTATCCAGGAAAAAACTGATTGATAAGCGCTAAATATTCTGCCACCATATTGTTATTCGGTATAACAGACAGCAATGTAATTATCCCAATTGTGGCAGCAAACACCGCCCCCAATGCAATCCCCAAAGCAAACGGATCTAATTTGGGAAAGACGTGTCCTAAAGAGCCTTTAACCGCTTCAACAACATCATCTTTTTGCACAGGCTGATCAACTTTGACCTCTTCAAGATAATCTTCTTCAGCATTGATCAGCCATAAATTGTTTTCTTCGCCATAGAGCATGTTTCGTACAGCATACATACCCGTTAGCATGGCGTGGTCTTGATTGTTATAACGATGCAACCCGTTGCGGCCGATCGTTTGGAAGTTCTCAAAAGAGTCAACGTATGATTTGATTGTATCAAGCGATTGGGCATATCCGTCGTCATAGATGGGATACGTTTTTTCAACACGATAGACACAACCATCCACAATTTGATCTTCAGAAGTGAGTCCAATTTGAGCTAGTTCTTTTTTAGCCAAAGCGACGAGAGCATCATCCGTCATTGACCAAAGTTCATCCCCTTCATTACAGAAATATTCAAGCCCTAAGCTGCTCATCTCTTGGTCAGGGACCATGTCAGGGCTCCAATTTTTATAATTTTGGATGCGCCCCACTTGAACTGAGGGATCATGAATGTAAATCCAGTTATCTGGGAACAGCTCTTTTTCGTTTACCATAAGGCAGACTGTTAAAAAGTCTCGATGCTTGAGTTGACTGGCTGCTTTTTGAATTTCGAGTGGTGCAGGAGGATTCAATCCTTTGATAAATACGGGCAAAGGCATACTAGAAATAAAAGTATCACCCAGTAAGGTTGAATAACGGCCGTTTTGCTTCATTTCAACGGATTTAACAACATTGCCTTCTCGCTGAATCGAAACCACGTCCGACTCTAAACACACCATGCCTCCGTTTTCCTCCACTTTCTCTTTTACCGTGGTCCACAGCATGCCGGGACCTTTTCGAGGATAGTGAAACTCTTCGATCAATGTCTTGATAACGTTTTGCGGCTTGAAGAACATGTTGAGAACGGCCGTTTTCAAAGACAGATCTTTAATCCGCTGGGCCGCCCATTCTGCTTTTAAATCAGAACAGGGAATACCCCAAACCTTTTCTGTATATGATTTAAAAAAGGTTTCAAAAAGGCGCTTTCCAAAGCGGTTGGTCACCCATTGTTCAAATGATTCTTCTTCTTTGTAAGGGAATAGTTGCCACCGAAGGTAGCTCATGCCAATCAAAAAGCCTTCAAATGGGCCTAAGCCAAGGAGTGCATTTAAAGGTTTTAAGGGGTAGTTAAAATATTTATTCTTATAGAAAATCCGAGAAAGACGGGGCCTGACGAGGAAATCATCTCCCAAAATTTCATCCCAAAACGCTTGAACATCCTCAGACTTTGTGTAAAAGCGATGACCACCCATATCAAAATGGTAGCCTTTGTAATTTTCGGTTCGGGCAATGCCTCCCACTTTATCTAATTTTTCAAGGACGACAGGCTTTTGACCATGACGAATCAATTCATAAGCGGCCGTTAATCCTGCCGGCCCCCCGCCAATAATGACCGTCCGGTTTTCCTTTTTTGAGTGGGACCCAGAGTTCACTATGAGATACCTCCATGCATCGTTGTGGGCGTTCTTCGTTTTTCCTGTGTCTTCCCGACCTACCTGCTCTTTAAAATCATTTACGGGTGGTTAAATAAGCAAGTTTTCACGCACTCATTTTAAAAATGAGCTGAATTTAACTTGAGAAATGTAAATGATTCCGAATTAACCTGACTATAGGCAGAGTTACCCATACTGGTTATTGGAGGTGATCTTACCGATATCAGCTTACGAGTGCGCTTACATCCAACCTTAAGAAAATAGGACCACAGTGTTGTTTGGCATAAAAAGCAATTTTCATTAGCCATTTTTACAGGCAAGCTATTTGTTGAAAATCACTTAAATTGATGATGGTGGACGGTGAGAGTTGCGTTCAAATTGATTTTGCACAATTTAACTTGAATAATCAAGTTGGCTGGTTCACAAAGTGATCGTTACCATTGTGTGTCAAACTAATTTGATTAAAAAGAAAGGTTTTATGTCAACTATCTCTTCAAAACAGTTAACTGTTGGAATTGCCCAAATGGCCCCCGTGTGGCTTGATCGTGAAAAAACGGCCGTAAAAATCATCGACTACATTCATCAAGCTGCAGCCAAAGGTGTGCAACTGCTTGCCTTTGGGGAAGCGTTGTTACCAGGTTACCCATTTTGGATTGAACGAACCAATGGCGCCGTGTTTAATTCCCCCATTCAAAAAGCGATACACGCCCACTATTTAGAAAATGGGGTTCAAATTGAGGCAGGTCATCTTAACAGTATTTGTGCAGCTGCTAAGCAAACCTAGATGGCGATCTATTTGGGATGCATTGAACGGCCGTTAAATCGCGGAGGACACAGTCTTTATGCCTCGCTTGTCTATATCGACGC
>JANQSK010000561.1 GCA_028284105.1 Anaerolineae bacterium | reverse complement strand
ATCGTGACCCAAGCAACGGGTGATTTACCTGCATTTGGGCAACCTGTCCCTGATGAAGTGCTCAGTGTGATGCAAGCAGGTATCGTTGTTACAGGTATTTTGAACATCATTGTTGGCTTTGTCATTCGGGCGATTGGCAAAGAAGCAATTGATAAAATTTTACCTCCTGTTATCACCGGCTCTGTGGCTGCAATCATTGGATTTGGCTTAGCTTTTGCTGCGCTGGATATGGCAGGGGCCAATTTCTTAGTCGCTATCGTCACCTTGCTCGTCACCATTCTATTCTCCGTTTATCTACAAGGGCGCGGATTCATCGGCATGCTTCCAATTTTATTAGGCGCTGTCTTTGGATACATCTTCTCTGCCATTTTTGACCCAGGCTCAGTATCAATGGCTGCGGTTGGCAGCGCCCCATTTTTGGCCGTGCCCAATATCACATTGCCAAGCTTCAGCGGACCTCTGGTTGGGACAGCCATTTTTAGTATTGCTATCATGGCTATCGCTACCATTCCTGAATCAACGGCACATCTTTATCAAATCAGTCTCTATGTCGACCGGCTTGCTGAAGACACCGGACGTGAAAAATATCACCTTGATAAACATATCGGATTCAATCTGATTTTGGATGGGATTGGCGACTTCATCAATGGTTTGTTTGGTGCCACAGCAGGCACAAACTATGGTGAAAACAACTCGCTTATGGCGATTACGCGCAACTACTCAGGCCCTGCATTGATGGCAGCTGGTGTAGTTTCGATCTTATTGGCCTTCATCGGGAAGCTATCTGCATTTGTTGGGACTGTTCCACTGGCGGTCAGCGGAGGTTTAGCCATCTATCTCTTTGGTGTTGTCGGCATGCAGGGGATCGCGCTTATGCAAGAACACAACGTGAGCATGTTTGATCCCAAGAATTTGGCGATTGGTGCCACCATCATGGTCGTGGGCATCGGCGGGAACATTGGTTTTGAAGGGGGGTTCTTGCCAATTTCAATCCCAGGTATTTTCCCCAATGGGCTACCCGCTATCGCGACCGCTGCTGTTTTGGGTATTTTGTTAAATATCATCTTCTTGGTATTTGCACCGCCTGAAGTTGTACAAGAAGGACAAACTGCGGCAGCGGACTAGTGTTCCGTCAATTTAACAAAGATTGATGGATAGAGTTGAATGACGGAACCTGAAGTTTTGACAAACCAGCGGCATCAATCTGTCTGGTAAAATAAGTTTGTCAAAACACTTGGCACAGAAGTGAGAAAAGAGTAGAGAGTAGAGAATTAAACCTCTTTTCTCTTTAATTCGAGCGTTTTAACGAATCCTGTCCAAGCAGCTGCGCCGGAGGTGTGGCCAATGGACAGGATTTTTTGTTTAGCACTGGGTTTGTCATTAGCTAACTCATGCCAATGAATGGTTGCTTCACCTGCAACGGCCGTTTTTAAAAAGGCACCAGATAATGTTGTTGTGCGCGGAACGGCCGTATTGCCAATCAACGATATCATTGGGCTCTTTGGTCGATCAACCCATAACCCAAAAATCACACCCATCAGCACATCATCCCCAATTGGCGTTAGCCCTTCCCCCAATCCAGCAAGCTTTAGGGTAACCTGGAAGATTTGGTGTTCATCATTGTTCCTTAGGTAGAGCATCAAAATCTCAAGTAAAGCTTGGATTCGTTCAGGTAATGGGAGAACTCCTTGTAAATCAAAGGCTTTGTTCTGGAGCTTAGACCAATCGGGAACAGGATTCCAAACGGCCGTTTCCTGAGGGAGCTTAAGTTTCTGGCCATCTACAACAAGCCATTGGCCTTCAATAAGTTGCACGGAGGTCCCATTGGTCAGGGTGTGCACTACTTTTTCTGGTACAATAAGCGAGAAGGGACCCAAACCGATAGAAGGCAACACGAAAGATAGCAGTTCATCATTTTGATTTAGCAAATTACAGCTCCGGTCAAAGCGATGAAGGTATCGGATCGTTTCACTATTTTTGAGCCAGGCTAAAGCTCTTGGCGGAATTGGATAACCAGTCATTTGCCTTCTTTTGTACTCAATTCAAGACATTTGGCAATTTTGACAGAGTCTCATTCCATTTCAGGATACGGAATCTGTAGGAAATCTATATGAAACCAGCCCCGTTTGAATATTTTGCTCCCACTACTCTCGACGAAGCCCTCTCACTCATGAATCAACATGGATTTGATGCCAAGCTACTAGCTGGGGGTCAAAGTTTGATCCCCGTGATGAACTTCCGTCTATCCCAACCCGCCATCCTCATCGATATCAACAATATTCCTGAACTCAGCGGGATTTCATTAACGGCCGTTAATCAGCTAAGCATCAAAGCGATGAGTCGACATGCTCATGTTGAAAAAAGTGACCTTGTTGCCAATCACGCTCCGTTGATGTTTGAAACGATGCCCTATATTGCACATCCTCAAATTCGGAATCGTGGCACCATTGGTGGCAGTATTGCCCATGCCGATCCGGCCGGCGAGCTTCCAGTGATTTGTGTGACTTTAGGCGCACAATTTTTACTCAAACGAGAAGGCAATGAGCGATGGGTTTCTGCGGATGACTTCTTTATCGGTCTGTTTGAAACGGCCCTCGAACCGGAAGAAATCATTTGTGAGATTCAAATCCCTACAATGCCATTGAATAGCGGTTATGGATTTCAAGAGTTAGCAAGACGCCATGGTGACTACGCGCAGGCTGGTGCAGCCGCTTTTATTCAGCTCGATAGCACTGGTGTTTGCAAAGAGGCGAAGCTTGTCTTCTTAAATGTAGGGGAACGGCCTATGGTGGCGACTGAAGGAGCCAAAGCATTGATTGGCAATAACCTGAGTGATGATGTGATTGAAACGGCCGTTTCCACAGCAACACAAAATGAAATCGACCCCACAACAGACGTTCATGCGACAGCAAATTACAAAAGGCATCTGGCGGGCGTCCTCGCCAAGCGGGCGCTTAAACAAGCGTTTCAAAATGCCCAACAAAGGAGCGGATCATGAGCCAAAAAGTGAGCATCACCACAACCATCAATGGCGAAACGATTACAAAAAAAGTTGAACCACGCCTTTTATTGTCTGACTTTATTCGCCACGAACTCGGTTTAACAGGCACCCATGTGGGCTGTGAACACGGCGTCTGTGGCGCATGCACGATACTGTTTGATGGGGAACCCGTCCGCTCTTGCTTAATGCTTGCTATTCAAACAACTGGTCATGACATTCAAACAGTAGAAAGCTTAGGTGACCAAGATAATCTACATCCTATTCAACAAGCATTCCACGAGGCTCATGGGTTACAGTGCGGCTTTTGCACCCCTGGCTTTTTGATGACCATCAAGCCCTACCTCGAACAAAATCCAAACCCAACAGAAGCAGAAGTACGCGAAGCCCTTTCAGGGAACCTCTGTCGCTGTACGGGCTATCAACACATTGTTGATGCCGTACTACTAGCAGCAAAAACATCCTAAATGAATCACAAAATCAACATTGAGGGAATATTGAATGAGTGTCCAAAATCGCGATCCTAATTTTTTCTACCCAGGAGAACCCATCGCCGAGCACGAAATGCGGATCACCGCGCTGGGAACAGGAATGCCTTTTTCAAGAAAGTCTCAGGCGTCGACGGGTTGGTTAGTCGAGCTAGGAAATGGGGACGTTTTTGTATTTGATTTAGGCACTGGGTCAAGCGCGAATCTCAACGCATTGGGCGTTCCCCACTCAAAATTAGACAAGATTTTTCTAACCCATCTTCACGTCGACCATTGGGGAGATTTAACTTCCCTATATGCACTCGGCATGGTTCGTGGCCGTTTTACCCCACTACAAGTTTGGGGGCCGTCTGCCAGAGAATCACGCTTAGGCACGGCCGCTTTTGGGGATGCGTTCGACAAAATAATGGCCTGGGATATTGAAAGTCGGATTGGTGTAGTCAATCACGGCGAAGGACACAAAACAATTTTTACAGAATTTGATTATGCCAATCCTTCTCATGTGGTATATGAAGAAAATGGGGTCAAAATAACGGCTTTTCCTGCATTGCACTGCATTGATGGGCCAATAAGCTATCGGCTTGATTGGAATGATTTGTCATTTGTCTATTTAGGGGATGGTAAGCCCAATCAATTTATGGTTGAAAATGGCCAAAATGCGGACCTGCTCATTCATGAAGCGTTTGTTCCTGCAAAAGATTACGCCGAAAAAACCTTCCTTCCGCTACAAGTGGCGCAAAACATCTGTCATGGTGTGCATTGCCCACCTCGTTCAGCTGGCAAAATATTTAGCCTAACCAAGCCCCGCTTAGGTGTGATGTATCACCTCATGCTCAGCGAAGATTTATTGATTCCCATTCTGGATGATTTACGAGTGACCTATGATGGGCCTGTTGCTTTAGCCAGAGATTTAATGACATTCAACATCACAAAAGAAAAAATCACCCAAAGAATGGCGGTTGTTTCAGATATGGCTTGGCCCGTTCCTCGCCACCGAAGCACAGAAGAACGTCCGCCCATGAAAATCGAATCTAAGCTATCCCCATTTTTACAAGAAGCTGAAATTCCAGTTGAAGGTGTGACGACAACCATTAAAAAGCATTAGGTGAATCATGACTTTTTCTCAATTTGAAATTCGAGCGGGTGCCTATTATGACTCGGTCATTTTGATGCAGTTGCAAAAAGGATTGGCCGGTTTACCCGGTGTGGTAGATGCGGGTGTGGTGATGGCAACGCCTGCTAATCGGGACGTTTTGCTCTCAACAGGCTTTTCTTTGGATGGCATTGAGGCCAGCCCTGATGATTTGTTGATTATTGTAAAAGGGGAAAGCGAAACGGCCGTTTCTGAAGCTATTGCTCAAGTTGACACCCTACTAAAAAAACGACAATCTGGTGGTTCAGGAGATTACCGACCTAAAAGTTTGAAATCGGCCGTGAGCATTCAGCCCGACGCCAATTGGGTGCTTGTTTCTGTTCCCGGTCGATACGCCACAGACGTCTGCCATGATGCTTTAGATGAAGGCAAAAATGTCTTTTTATACAGCGATAATGTCTCGATTGAAGATGAAGCGACCTTAAAAAAGAAAGCACAATCACTTGGCTTGCTCGTCATGGGACCTGATTGCGGAACGGCCGTTATCAACGGCATCGGTCTTGGGTTTGCCAACACAGTTCGACAAGGCAATATCGGCATCGTTGGGGCTTCCGGCACTGGCATGCAGGCCATCATGAGTGAAATTCATCAGTTAGGGGGTGGCATTTCCCAAGCCATCGGTACAGGAGGACGTGATCTCAAAGACAGTGTGGGAGGCATCACTTTTGAGCAAGGCCTATTAGCGCTAGGTAATGACGACGAGACCGATGTCATTGTGATGATATCAAAACCCCCCTCACCTGAAATTGCCAATCGTCTTTTAGCCACAGCCCAAAGCATGCAAAAGAAAACAGTGGTTTACTTTTTAGGAGATTCACTGCCAGCAACACGGTCAATCAGCTATTTAACGTTCGCCAGTTCGATGTCTGAAACGGCAAGAACGGCCGTTCAATTGAGCCAAGCTCCTAAAAATAGCCGAGCTCAAACATCACCCACTTCTCCTCCATCACCAGGGTATCTTCGCGCCCTGTTTTCTGGCGGCACGTTAGCGTTTGAACTACTCACCACTCTACAAAAAGTGGTTCATCCTCTTTACACAAACATTCCCCTACGCCCTGACCAAAAGCTACCAGACTCGTTGCAAAGCCAAGGACATACCATTCTCGATCTGGGTGAAGATGAATTTACACAAGGGCGACTTCATCCCATGATGGATAATGATTTACGGATGCGTCGATTTAAACAAGAGATGTCTGATCCTGAAGCCCAGATGTTGGTCCTTGATGTGGTGTTGGGAGAAGGGGCTCATCCCGATCCTGCCGCTGAATTAGCGCCGCTGGTCAAAACGGCCGTTTCTGAGCACAACAAGGATGTTGTCATTCTCGTTGTGGGCACAGAAGATGACCCACAAAATAAACAGCATCAAATCGAACAGTTTGAAGAAGCGGGTGCAGAAGTTATCGATAATGTGCAAGAATTTGTTGCTTATGTGGCAACTGAATTCTCTTCCCGACACGTTCCTGATTTGCCAGCAGTCTCGTTAGGCCATGAAACTATCGCCATCAATGTGGGCGTCGAAACTTTTTATGACAGCGTGAAATCGCAGGGCGGAACGGCCGTTCATGTTGATTGGCGCCCTCCCGCTGGCGGTAACGAAAAACTGATGGCCATTTTGGCAAAAATGAAGAGTAAAAAGTGAACAAAGTTTGCAACCTGAGACACACAAAGGAGAGTTCATGATTGATATAGATCAAGCCAACCAAACGGCCGTTTCTCGCATGATGGAAGCACGGCCGTTTCTTAAACGGATCGACACCGCAATCAACGTCATTCCCGGTATGCGTGATAATCTCCTCCTTCACGCAGGTCCACCAATTAGTTGGGAAAATGCATCCGGGCCTCTTCGAGGAGCAATTGTGGGGGCACTCATTTTAGAGGGCAAAGCCACAGATTGGGGCAGTGCCGTTGAGCTTGTTACCTCTGGTCAGGTCGACCTTGAGCCTTGCCATGAACACGCCACTGTTGGACCTATGGCTGGCGTCACCTCTGCATCGATGAAAGTGTATGTCGTTGAAAACGTAACGCACGGCAATGTGGCCTACTCCAACATGAACGAGGGGTATGGTAAAGTGCTGCGCTATGGAGCCTACAGCGAGGAAGTTCTCGAAAAGCTACACTGGCTCAATGGCTCTTTCGCTGACATCGTCAATCAGGCGCTTGCCGAAATTGATGGACTTGATATTCGAGCATTGTTGGCAGAATCACTCCACATGGGGGATGAAGGCCACAATCGCAACAAAGCTGGCTCCATTATTTTTGCCACTAAACTTGCCCCTGCCATCGTACGCACGAACGCCAGCGATGAAGAGAAAGCTAAAGCCATTCAATTCCTCGCTGAAAACGCGCTATCTGTTCTTAATCCAGTGATGGCCGCCTGTAAAGCAATGGCTGATGCAGGACACGGCGTTGAAGGCAGCACAATCATGACCGTTATGGCTCGAAATGGGACAGAGCTTGGCATTCGCGTCAGTGGGTTGGGGGATCAATGGTTTACAGGGCCAGTTGGGCAACCGGATGGCTTATATTTCCCCGGCTTCACTGCAGATGATGCAAATGGTGATATTGGCGACAGTACGATTACTGAAACAGCTGGAATTGGCGCTTTCGCCATGGCGACTGCACCTGCCATTGTCACGTTCATTAGCGGCACACCTGAATTAGCGTTAAACACAACTCTTGAAATGTATGAAATCACCGAGACTGAACATTCAGCATTCACAATCCCTGCGCTCGGCTTTCGCGGCACGCCAACCGGTGTCGATATTCGCAAGGTGGTTGAATTAGGGATTCGTCCTCAAATTAACACAGGTATCGCCCACAAAGACCCTGGAATTGGGCAGGTGGGTGCAGGCCTCGTTTTGCCGCCCACCAATGTATTTGAAGAAGCCTTGATGGCATATGCCGAGAAGTATTTAGGGTAATTAGGTAATTTAAGTCATTGGGTAATTGGATATTTTGGGGTGGTTGAATGAGTTTGGCATTTGAAGATTTAGAAGTTTTGAAGAGAAGTGAAGCTTTCTGTGATGAGATTTGGAATTCCGTTCAAAGTTGGGATGCATTTAACAAGAGCACCTCAAGTAAACAGATCGTTCGTTCTGCTGATTCAATTGGTGCAAATCTTGCCGAAGGATACGGCCGTTTTCATTGGGGAGAGAAGCTCCAATTCTTTTATTATGCGCGAGGAAGCCTATTCGAAACAAAATATTGGATTAACCGAGCCATCAACAGGAAATTGCTTGAAAAGCCACATGGAGAACAACTAATTATTCAAATTGATGTAATTGGGAAAAATATTAACAATCTAATTCGATCGACCAAATCTCAAAAACAAGCCTATAAATCTATTAAAGAATCTGATCCTTATTACTTCAATAATCAAAACAATCAACTGGAATCCTAAGTTACCTAATTACCTAATCACTTAATTACAACCATGGATACAAAAACCGCTTTCAACCAACACGTCACTCAATGGAACAATGACCAAGATGCACCGTGGGGGCAGCTGCGTTATAAGATTGGGTTGGCGAATTTAGAAGAGTGGTTGGAGAAACGGCCGTTAACTATTCTCGATCTGGGTGGCGGCAATGCATATGATGCCATTCCATTAGCCAAGCTAGGTCACCAACTCACCGTCATCGACTTTTCAGAGGAAATGCTTGAAAATGGGGCGAGGTATGCGGTCAGCAACGACGTCGCGAATAAAACTACATTCATCCAATCAGATGTAGATTCCTTTAGTGAAAAGATAAACGGGCAATCATTTGACGCTATCCTTTGCCACAACTTATTGCAATATCTCAACTATCCCCTCAAAACACTCAAAGCGATTCACGAGCATCTGAATCCAAACGGAATTTTCTCGCTCATGATTACGAATCCCCACTCAGAAACATTTACCCAAGCCTTACGAAATCTCGATTTTGATGCCGCATTGGAGACCACAGGTAAAAAGACCCATCAAGTAACGACATTTAAAGTCACTATCAATCGCTACGATGAATCCGAGCTTCGCGCCATGCTTAAAACGACTGGCTTCACCTTTCAAAAGCTGTATGGTGTTCGCGCCATATGCGACTACATTAACGATAATGACATCAAACATAATCCTGAAGAATTTAAAAAATTAGTGGCGCTAGAAATGACGCTTCGTGACAAGCTTCCTTACACGCTGCTCTCTCGCTTCTACCACTTCATCTCAACAAAAAGTTGACGCAATATTTAAGGAGAATCCATGAAATTTATTGACCTTACTATTCCCCTAGGCATCGGGACACCCCCTTGGCCAACTTATGAACCCCTTGAAGTCAAATATTTCAAAAGACTTGCTCCCAACGGTGCAAATGGGCAGGTTGTTAAACACAGCAATCATGTTGGAACTCATCTCGACGGTGAAATTCACTTTTACACACCAGGTAAAGATATCGCTTCACTTGATTTTGACTTTTTAGCAGGGGAAGCCGCTGTCGTTGATCTCAGCGATGTTTGCGGTGATTACGATGTCTATTCTCCTGACATGATTGAAGAACGCGTTGAGGTTCGTGAAGGGGATATTCTAATCATCCACACGGGATACCATCACTTTGGTTGGGATCAACCGTATGGAAATGAGGTGCGCTACATGGTGATGCATCCTGGTCCAGACGCCCGTTTTGCCCAATGGTGTATTGATAAAAAAATCAAGTGGATCGGCGTCGATTGTGGCTCTGCAGATCATCCAATGAATACCAAAATTAGAGATTGGATGCCGGCTCAGGCTAAAGATTGTGATGCCCATTTCCAGCAAAAATATGGCAAATCACTCACTGAATACTTTACACCAGATATGTACCAAATGATGCACCTCTGGATGTTTGATAAGGGCATCATCCACGCCGAATGTGTTGGGGGGGACATCGACCTCCTTGTCAATTCACGGGGTCAAATCGGCTGCTTCCCATGGCGATTTGTCGATGGTGAAGCCAGCATCGCCCGTATAGTCGCCATGGTTGATGATGATCGATATGAGGAGCTCATGGCCAAGAAAGCGACCATGCCAAAAACCAAATATGGGGATTGTTATGACCCCGTCCACGTTGAACGGTTAGGTGGTCGAGGTAAAGTGTTTTAATGACGACATATTTACTCACATGGAATCCAAACAGATGGGATTGGGATACATACACGTTTGCCAAAATGATCAAGTCTATCAATGAAGGCACCCCTATTATTGATAAGTGGAGTTGTGGCAATACAAAGAAAATAAAAGTGGGGGATCGTGTATTTCTAATTAGGTTAGGTGTTGAGCCTAGAGGAATTTTTGGATCAGGATTTGTAACAAGGAATGTTTTTGAAGCTCCACATTGGGACAGGACGCTCAGAAGGGTTGGCAAAAAATCTTTATTTATTGAGTTTAAGTATGATTATTTAATCAATCCAGAGGAACATCAAATAATTTCAAGGGAGTATTTAATAAACAATCCGAGTTTTTCAACAATGAATTGGAATGCTCAATCCTCGGGTATCACTATTCCAGCTGAAATCGCTGAAAATCTTGAAGTTTTATGGGCTGAGCATAATGGTGTAGTGTATCAAAATTATCCAGACGAAATTGAAGAATCAAAGTCATTTATCGAAGGTGCTAAAAAGAGAATTACTGTAAATGCTTATGAAAGGAATCCTCAAGCAAGAGCTGCTTGTATAAGTAAGTATGGATATTTGTGCAGTGTATGTAAGTTCGACTTTGAAAAAACATATGGCAGAATTGGTAAAAATTTCATCCATGTACATCATAAAGTGAAAATCTCAAATATCGGCAAGCAATATATGGTTAACGCAACAGAAGACCTAATACCCGTTTGTCCAAATTGTCATGCCATGTTGCATAGAAATAAAAACGAAACTTTAACGGTTGACCAATTGATATCGTTTATCGAGGAGCAAAAAAATGGATAATGAATTATTTATTCAAGTCCTTGCTAATGCCAAATGGTACGATTTAACCCAAGCATTAAGCATCTTTACGCCACCTTGGCCCGGCGAAATGCCGCTTCAAGTCCACTTTTTCAAGCGTTTGACTGGCTCATATCATGGCGGACAAGGGGCAAACGGTCAGCTAATTGAGTGGAGCAACAATACGGGCACGCATCTGGTTGGTCCACGCGCTTTTCACTCGGGGGCTGAAACGATTGCAGATATTCCACTAGAACGGCTTTGTGGGGAAGGTGTCGTAGTTGATGTCTCTGATGATGTTTCAGATTACAGCATGTACACACCTGAGATGATTCTCGATCGCGTGGAGGTCAAAAAAGGAGACATCCTCATCATCAACACGGGCTACCACAAACACGGTTGGGATCAGCCTGATGTTGAAAATCCAAATGCTCAAGGTGGAATCGAAAACAAAGAGTTCGGATACTATCTACGACATCCTGGCCCTTCCCCAGAATTCTTTGAGTGGGCTTTAGAGATGGAGCTCAAAGTCATTGGTGTTGACTGTGGCTGTGCGGAACATCCTATGAACACCAATCTGCGCTATATGCACGGCCGTGAATTTGAGAAGGCCGAAGCCAAGCTCCAAGAAACGCTCGATGAAACATGGGACGATCTTTATCCCCAAGAATGGTATCATGAGCTCACCCACATCAAGATGCCAAAGGCAGGCTTGTTACTGGCTGAATCTTTGGGCGGTCAAATCAATGAGCTCAATAATCAACGCGCTTGGATTATGATTCAACCCATCCCCTTTATGGAAGTCGAATCAGCTTGGTGCCGCGTAACGGCCGTTCAGTCCCCAGACAGCATGAGTGAGTCAGACTTCTACGACTTCATGGGCTCTGCCGAAATGCTAGATCTAACGCTTCCGTTCAGTGTGCAAACTCCTCAATGGGCCAACTACAAACCCCTCACTATCACATACACCAAGCGAGTAGGTGGGCAATACTTTGGACTTGGCCGAAACAATGCCCACTGCAAAGCCAGCTTTCATCTCGCCTCTCACATGGATGGTGAAATCCATTTCCACGCTGCCGGAAGAACCATTGGGCAAATGCCATTCGATTATTGGATTGGGCCAGGTGTTATTGCCGACATCTCAGAACTGGTCAGTAATTCCAGCGTCTACACGCCTGAAATGGTAGAAAGTGTGGCTGATGTTCGCGAGGGGGACATTCTCATCATCAAAACGGGTTGGCATCAATACGGGTGGAACAGCCCTGACTCTGATGAATTCCGTTATATGATCAAACATCCAGGCCCCTCACCCGACTTTGGCGATTGGTGTATCGAAAAAGGCATTAAATGGCTAGGCATCGACTGTGTTGCTATGGAACATCCCATGAACACCATTCAGCGAGATTGGCATCCTAAGACATTTGAAGAAGCCAATCAAAAGCTGATTGATCAGTTTGGAAAAGATTGGGATGAGATGTATCCGCTTGATAAATTTTATCAAGATATGCATCTAAATCTTTTTCCCAAAGGAATTGTCCATGCAGAGAATTTAGGAGGTGATTTAGCGAAGGTCGGAAGCGGCCGTTTCTTTATCGCTTGTTTCGTTCCCAAAGGAATAGAAATGGCCTCATGCTGGGGCCGTTTTGTGGCATTTAAAGAATCCTAATTGGTCCCTTTGTTCATTATGAATGAAAGCCGTTTGTTAGAATACTACAATTTGCCTAATGCGAACTATTCAATTTGGGATAGAATAATAGGGTTGTAACAAATACGACAAAAACAAAATAACTTTTTAAAGCCAAGGCGCTTACCACCAACTACTCGTTACGTTGGCGTGTGAGCGTCTTTTTATTTGGGAAAATTTATTTCTAGGAGAAGACATCATGAGCGGAAATCAAGCCCGTTTGGAATCAATCAATACCGTAGTAGGTCAGGAGCTCGTTGAGCAATTTGACTTCGTTTATGAACCAACCAGTGAATTATTTAATGCCAATGTTTTTAGCAAAGCTGAAATGAAAAAACGCCTTCCTAAAGGCATCTTCAAATCATTGATGCGCACCATTGATGGTAATGCGACATTAGATGAATCAGTTGCTGACGTTGTCGCTTCTGCCATGAAAGATTGGGCATTAGAACGTGGCGCGACTCACTATGCTCACGTTTTTTACCCACTCACAGGCTTAACGGCCGAAAAACATGACAGCTTCCTCAACCCAAATGGGGAAGGTCAAGCTATCGCAGAATTCAGCGGCGAACAACTTATTCAAGGTGAGCCTGATGGGTCAAGCTTCCCAACAGGTGGGATTCGCCAAACTTTTGAAGCACGTGGCTACACCGCTTGGGACGTAACCAGCCCAGCCTATCTGCTTGAAAATGCCAATGGGGCCACCCTTTGTATCCCAACTGCATTTGTTTCTTGGACAGGTGAAGCACTTGACCAAAAAACACCTCTTCTCCGTGCAATGCAAGCTTTGGACAAACAAGCACGCCGCGTTTTGGGTCTATTCGGTGATGATACAGACACACCTGTTGTTTCAACAGCGGGTCCTGAACAAGAATATTTCCTCGTTGATAAAAGCTTCTATTATGCCCGTCCTGACCTGATGACTGCTGGACGTACTCTTTTTGGTGCTTCTCCAGCTAAAGGCCAACAGTTTGATGACCACTACTTTGGCGCTATCGAACCACGCGTATTAGCTTGTATGCTCGAAACAGAACGTGAACTCTTCAAATTGGGTGTTCCAGTTAAAACACGCCACAATGAAGTAGCACCTGGACAGTTTGAAATCGCCCCTGTTTACGAAAACGGGAATGTTGCAGCAGACCACCAACAATTGGTGATGATGATGCTCAAGCGCATTGCCAATAAGCACGGTTTGGTTGCCCTTCTTCACGAAAAACCATTTGCTGGTATTAACGGCTCTGGTAAGCATCTGAACTTCTCTTTGGGGAATGGCAGCGTTGGGAACCTCTTAGAACCAGGTGATACTCCTCACAGCAACGTTCGCTTCCTCGTTTTCTGTGGTGCTGTTATTCGCGCTGTTGATAAATATGCAAAATTACTCCGCGCTTCAGTTGCCACTGCAAGCAACGATCACCGTTTGGGTGCTAATGAAGCACCACCAGCTATCATGTCTATCTTCTTAGGCGATCAGCTCACCGACGTATTTGAACAAATCAAACAAAGCGGTGGCGCTAGCTCATCTAAAGAAAAAGGGATTCTTAGCTTGGGTGTAAGCTCATTACCAGCGCTTCCAAAACACTCTGGCGACCGTAACCGCACTAGCCCAATTGCTTTCACAGGCAATAAGTTTGAATTCCGCGCTGTTGGGTCAACCCACACCATTGCATGGCCACTCACCATCTGGAATTTGATTATGGCTGAGTCACTTGATTACATCGCGTCTTCTTTGGAAGGCGTAGCCAGCGGAAATGGCCAGTTTGATGATGCAGTTCGTAAACTTTTGAAAGGCATCATGGATGACCACAGCCGCGTCATCTTCAACGGTGATGGATACACTGACGAATGGCACAAAGAAGCAGAATTCGACCGCGGTCTTCCAAACCTCCGCACCTCTGCAGAAGCATTGCCAGTTATCGGTTCACCAGAGGTTGTTGACCTATTTGGTA
>JANQSK010000537.1 GCA_028284105.1 Anaerolineae bacterium | reverse complement strand
AACCCTTTTGACAAAGCAGGGCGGCCGGTATCCGTCACATTGGGTAAAACAACGTCATACCCCGCCGCTTCGAGCACATCCGTTGCTGCAATCGCAACGTCCACATCGAGATCGTTGTAACTGTTGAAAGTATCCACAAAGAGCACAACACGGCCGTATCTACCATCTGACTGGTTTTGATGCGACTTAAACCAACTTTGGAATGATTGAGAAGCGAATAAAGGCAACGGCCGTTTTCCACCGATCCCAACAGTTTTTGACATCAAAGATCGCACCACACCTAGACTTGTTCCCCAATTGATCAGCGGAGCCAATGGGCCACTTGCCAATCGGCTCAATGGGGCAATGTTAGCAAATATTTTGGCACGAAGCGGGGTTCCATTGGCTTCATAGTAATGATGCAACCACTCCGCTTTGATTTTTGCCATATCGACAGAAGAAGGACACTCTGACTTGCACGCCTTACAGCTGATGCATAAATCCATTGTGTCATAGAGGTCTTGGCCCGTAAATTCTGCTTCCGGTAAGCGACCAGACATTGCTGCCCGAAGCAAGTTTGCACGACCTCGGGTGCTGTCTCGTTCATCCCCTGTCACCATAAACGGCGGACACATCGTTTTAATCGTTGTTTTGCGACACTCCCCAGCCCCGTTACACATTTCAACGGCCGTTCCAAAGCCACGGTCAGGTTCAAAATCCAAAATGGTGTTGATCGGAATCGTTTGATACGTTTCACCAAATCGGAGGCTATCGGTCATCGGAGGTGCGTTCACAATGTTACCCGGATTAAGGATGTTATCAGGGTCAAACGCATTTTTGACCTGCTTATATAGACCATAAAGCTCTTTGCCATAAAAATCTTCATTGAGCCAGCTCCGCACTTTACCATCTCCGTGCTCACTAGAATAAGCACCACCATATCCCCGAATCAATTCGGCAGCATAGCGCGTGATGAGCGGTAGTTTATCAACTTCCCCGCCTAGTTTGGTGTTAATTAACGGCCGTATGTGCAGGCATCCCGCGCTGGCGTGGGCATAATAGACAATCTCCGTTCCCAGTTCTCGACAATACGACTGAATTTTTTCGATATAGGTTGCCAAATGCTCAACTGGCACGGCCGAATCCTCAATAAATGGAATCGGTTTATAGTCGCTGCGAACACTCATGAGCAATCCCAGCCCCGCTTTGCGAATGGTCCACACATACCCTTGTCGCGTGCTGTCAAACAGCGGCGTTACGGCCGTTGCCCCAACAACATGATTTTTAACCTGCAGCTGAAGTTGTTCAATTTTGTCCCGAACTTCTAACTCTGACTCACCATAAAACTCAACCGTTAGCATGCAGGTTGGATTGCCATCCAAAAGCACATCCAGCATCTGTGAAAATTCTGGCACTTCTCGGCACATCGTTAAAGCCAGATTATCAACTAGTTCGATCGCTGAGGGACCTAATTCCAGCAGAGCGGGCACGGCCCGAAGCGCATCTAAGCCATCATCAAATGTCACAAGCGCCAAAACCGAGGCTTTAGGAAGCGGCACTAAATTGAGCTTGAGCTCTTTAAAAACGGCTAGCGTTCCTTCACTCCCGGCCATCATTTTGGCAAGATTAAACCGAGGATCAGCAGGCCAATTGGGATGATAGCTCACCGGATGAGACTGGCTGTGCATCAGGCGATCGAGATTGTATCCACCACAACGTCGCCAATGCATCGGTGTCCCCTCTTGAATAATGGCTTGATTAGATTCATTCTCGACTATGCCACAAAGAGCGCGATAAATATCTCCTTCAAGTCCCGTTTTTTGACGATGCTGAACAAGCTGGTCTGCTGTTAAAGGAGCGAGATGGGCGGAACGGCCGTTGCTCAAAAAGACATCAGCTTCAAGCAGATGATCCGCCGTCATGCCATAGATGACTGAATGGCTCCCTGTCGAATTGTTGCCCACAATTCCACCCATCGCGGCGCGATTAGCACTGGCTGGATCTGGCCCAAACTTGAACCCATTCGATTTCAACTGTTGATTAAGCACATCCAAGACGACACCGGGCTGAACGCGTACCCACTGTTCTTCGGTATTGACTTCCACAATTTGATTCAGGTATTGTGTAAAATCGATTACTAGCGCTTCGTTGGTTGCCTGTCCAGCCAAACTGCTCCCTGTGGCTCGAGGCAAAATAGGAACCTTGTGCTTCGCCGCAATCTCCACGGCTACTTGAACGTCCTCCATTGTTTGAGGCAGCAGCACGCCATACGGCATAACCTGATACAGGCTGGCATCAGTGCTGTAGAGAATGCGATTGACCTGATCAGTTCTCAATTCGCCAAGGATGTTTTGGTTCAATTCATTTAGGAAGTCAGTTATGGGTGGTTTCATAATGATATTAGGTAATTGGGTAATTTAGGGTTTGGGCAAGTTTAGCAGGGATTTTTGAGTGTGGGGAGGCAGTGACACTTCCTAAATAATAAATCGGCTTGTTACTTGTCTCAAAATTATCAATAAATAAAATCAAAAACGAAAATATTATGTCTGTAGATAGAAGCATAACCATATCTGTAAGTTCCGAAAATCAATCTACGCTTGATTGCTTTAATGTGATCACTCAAAATTTATGGTCACCTTATAATCATCAAAATCAAATTCGCTACCTTCCTTTAGGTGACACAAAGGAATTTGATTTTGAGTCCACCTCAAATATGGAGATTGTAACCTCCACGCTTGAATCAAAGTTTGAAGCAGGCGAATTTTTTATCGTTGGATTATCAGGCAAAATTGATGACGAAAACTTGGAAAGCATTGATCTGTGGATTTTTCCGAAACCGCATGACCGCTACGTTGATTTTGATATTCGAATCACGCTCGGCGTCGGAAAAAGACTAGTCCATTTAGATCGTTTTACCGACTATTCCTACTATCTCAATCAACTCTTGCCAGTGCTAAATAAGGCTGGTTTTCAGGTTGGAAAAGTTGTTTGTGAGGATATTGATTGGGCTTAGATTTTAAGTTTTGGAAATTGGAATACAAACGGCCGTTTCTCGAATTTTTTAACTCTCACACGTTATATTAAGTAGACAGAACTTGTCCAAAGCAAGCTGATAGGGCCAGCCTTCGACAGGTTCAGCCTTCGACGACTCATTGTTTTTTAACTAGCGCATTTATTCAATAAGACTAATTATCATGAAATGGAGCAAACTCAAGAAACAGGCCGAAGCTTTTTTAGCAGACCCTCTTAAACAGAGAATTCAATATCACACAACCCATTACATCATGGCAAGGGGAAATTATGAAGGGCATGGGAGAGCGTGGATCACGTTGGACGGTCAGGAAATTGCCTCATTTTCTGAAATTGAATATGAGCTTGCATATGTCAAAACAGTAACCGAGCTAAGACAAGCCAGCGGATTTGTTGATTATCAAAATCCTGACCATCAAGAGGGCTATTATTTAGCAGACAAGCAAGCACAAAAACGCCTGAAAGAAAACGGTCGCTTTTCCCAAAGCCATTTCATATCGGCTTTAAAAAATGTGATTCAGCTTTCCATAGAACAAATTATAGAATCAAATGACCCAGTTATTTTTGCATTAGGTATGCTAGATCGAAGGCTTGGGAAAAGGCGCTTACGTGATCTGGATTTTGGTGAGGAGCAGAAGGCTTTGGCAAGCAAACTCTATCAAATCCGCTGTGAGGCTGAGAATCTATAATGCCAATTGATGCAAACAATCTGCCAATGTTCAGACAAACAATCTGTGAAACATCGACATTAATTCTCGAACACGAATATGAGATGACCTGGTTAAGGCATAAGGAAACGGGCGAAATTCTATTCGAGGACGACTTTTATGGGAACCCAAAAGTCGGTTTAATTGATGAACATCATCAGTGGGCAATCGTTGCGGGTGAGCATCTCACGGTTTGGACGCCAAAAGCTTCTAAACGATTTGATAGCGAGCTCATTCAATGGGTAAATGCCATCCGGTTAAAGGGATCCAATACGATCGAACTCCTTACCGATCCCTGGTCAGAAAATAGTGCAATATGGACGTTAACGCTCAATACACTTTCTGTGCAGAAGGTTCGAGACTTTGCTGATTATTTTGAAAAGCCTTATACAGAAGATTTAATTTGGTAATGTTTAATGACCTTCCGAAAACTTCTAACAATATCTGCTGCATTGATATTCAGCACAATAGTGACAGTCAGCAGCTTCCTTTGGTGGGAGTCTTGGAATAGACATCATCATTTAAACGCGCTTTTTCGAACATCCCCCCATTGTGTAGCCCCTTGCTGGCAAGGATTAACCCCCAATAACTCCACCCAGACTGAACTCGATTCGTTCTTAAACTCGGTCGATAATAACCGAATTGACAATTTAGATCAGACGCATTCGAAAGAATTTGCTACCTCATCCTATCGCTGGGACGATTTAAACAATGGTTTATCAGTCGAAGCGTCTTTTGAAGAAGAAACCGTCTTAGCATTTGAGTTTGATTTCCGATCGCTGCGACGGTATAACGCAACAATCCAAGACGTGATTCGTATCTTGGGGGAACCTGATCACTATTCAGCCTCAGTTTGGTATGGTCGTCATGGGGAAATAGGGATGACCCTGATCTTGCTATTTAAAGAGTCAGATGTTGCTATCTATTATGGGACGACGAATCACCTGATAAACCCAAATAATTTCAAACCAACTTGCACAATCAATATTTCACCAAGTCAACCTTTTGAAACCATCCAATTGGGAAATGCGGACAAACGTTGGGGCACTGTCCCAATCAATGAAACATTTCAACCATGGCAAGGATATGGTGAAGTCGCACTTTCGCATTGTCCTGACCCTCCTAGATAAAGCTAGGATACTTACCTCATTGGAAACACGGCCGTATCTTCTATCAATCCACAAGATCGCGTTATTGTGGCTGCATTTACTGGGCGTAAAAAAACACGATGGACTCACTTTCGTCAACCTTGAATTTCCTATCGTTATACGCATAATAGTTTTATGAAATTTGATTGGGATGAAGAAAAACGAAATCAAAACTTAATAAAGCACCATCTTGATTTTATGGATGCGCATATCCTGTTTGAAGGGTTCCCATTAACGTCAAAAGACGAACGGTTTGATTACAGGGAACAACGATTTATTACGATGGGTTTACTCAACGATAAATTTGTTGTGATAGCCCACACTATTGAAGACACCTTATATCGAATCATTTCAATGCGAAAAGCCACTAAATATGAAAAAGTCCTTTGCCTAAAAGCATTCCAAGATCATTAATCCCTTGCAAAATTTGCTTTGCGATTGTTATAGACAACGCAAAAGATTAGGCGCTCTTCACTTTGCGCAAAGCACACATTCTAATTTCCTCAAATTACTAAACACTCAAATAGTTCGTCGGAAAAAATTATTCCAACCGTTTAGTAGATAAAATTTCGGCTAGTTTGGTTTGATGACCAACAAGCCAACGACTATTTGGAGGAATATGGATCCGTTTGCATTAATTTTTGTGTTCTTAGGCTTATTATCAGTTGCAGGTGCTGGTTTTAATTGGGACTGGTTTATGGAGCTTCGCAGAGCCCGGTTTATTACCCGCGCTTTAGGTGGGCGTGAAAAGGCTCGAATTTTTTACTACTTGCTGGGTGCTGGATTTATCATTTTTGGTCTCCTCGCATTTTTTAGGGTTATCAACCTTAACTAGCACAATAGGAATGGCGATTCGGTTTCGAAACCTGTAAAATTTTTATTCTGTTCATCAACTTACTGAGTAATCATTTTCACAAAATTTGCTTTTGTAATTTTGGTAAATCACAAAAGGTTTTAAAAATTAAATCAGCTTCAATTATTGTGATTTACTCGGTGATTGACAGCCTTTTTAAGACATCTTTTTTAGAAAACTTTCTGTCAATCACAATAATGGCCTCTCAAAAGATCGAAATCGCCTTCCTTGCTGATCACCTTGACACTATTCCGACGCTCGCTGAGTGGTTTATTGCTCAATGGCCAGATTACTTTTCAAAACGGCCGTTTTCCCAAACCATTCAAGAGTTCCACGCCGAAGCACAAATAGACAAAATCCCAATCCGTTTAATCGCCTTCGTGGATGATGAACTCGCAGGGACGGTCACCCTGCGGGAGCGAGCCATAGAAAGTGCGCCTGAATTCACGCCAGGGCTTGGCGGTTTATTGGTCATTGAAAAGTATCGCCGAAAAGGTGTGGGCACCGCACTTGTCCATGCAGGCATGACAGTGGCTCGTGACGTAGGGTTTGCTCAAATTTATGCGACGACCGTCAACGCGCGCCGCATCTTGGAAAACCTTGGCTGGCAATTTGACCAGCAAATTGTCCACTACGATGAAGTGTTAGCACTTTATCAATATCACCTCTAGAGAATGATTTGATCTTTAATGCTCACACCCACAACTGTAGCAGATCACGCCCCACTAAAATCTCACCTTCATAATCTTGGCGCACATCATTGACCACTTCATCAATATTTTCAGCATCAATCATCGTGCCCATGTGGGTAATGACCAATCGCTTCACATTCGCTTTAGTGGCAATTTGTCCTACTTCTCCGCTTGAAGGCAGAACTGTTTTGGCGAAGTAATCCATTCCGGGCTGTGCTTTATTCTTTTTGGGAAAGTGACAAGCTTGAATAAAGAGATCGGCATCCTTGGCCAGCTCAATGACACCTTCACAATCAACACTATCCCCGCTAAAAGCGATCACTTTATTTTGTGTTTCGATGCGATAACCCACACAGTGCCACTCAAAATCGGGCACATCCGAAAAATCTCCGTGCACCACCTTTTTGGAAATCACGCGCCAATCCTTTCCTTCAGCGACGACGCTGTTCCCCACTTCTGTCACGACGACATCGCTAATTGATTCTGGCTCCTCATCCCATTCGTGCCCGAATCGCTTCATCTTTTTGTCTTCTTCTAAGCGAAAGCGAATGTCATTGGCGTAGACATGATCGATCAATCCACGCACGATTGTTTCCGTTCCCTTTGGGCCATAAATGGGTAATGTTTTAGTCCGCCCCGCCATGGACGTTGAAATCATGACGTCAAAGAGATCGTTGATGTGATCAAAATGATGGTGGGTGACAAATACGGCCGTTATCTTCTTCAAATCCACCTGCGCCTGATGAAGCTGATGCACTGTGCCGCGCCCTGCATCAAACAGCAAATGCTCTTCTCC
>JANQSK010000519.1 GCA_028284105.1 Anaerolineae bacterium | reverse complement strand
AACCTGAGCACCCTTTTTGGCCGAATACGCATTGGGCAACGAAGCACAAAACAAAATGGTGATGGCGTTGCTCCAATGCTTTAGGAAAAATTGTTCTCCGCGTTTAATGCGCTCAAAATCAACCCACGACGGCAAAATTGCATCTTCATTTAAATAGTGAATCACACAACTAGGCAATTCATCAGAAACAAAATCGTCGTTTTGCACCAAGCTCTTCATCATTTGATTCAGTTGCTCGATGCCTTGGGTTTGTATCAGTGACTGAATCACCTCATCCGCTGGGGGATCACCAATGAGGCGCATAGAATCTAGGTAAGGATTAGTCCATCTCTCAATTGCCATACCAATCTCCAATTTTTGATTTGGGAAATGAGATTTTTGAAATCAAAATCTTATTTCTAAACATTCAAGACATTATAAAATTGGGTTGGATAACAAAGAGTAGAGCTTTGGTTTGATTCTTGCGCGAAGCGGATAAGAGATTTGAGCTAATTAATCAGCAACAAGTGAAATAATCAGCGTATTTGATTTAGGAGACAAACTCATTTTGCCATAATAGGGATGACTAAGCTTGTTGAACGTGATGGCTCCATGACCATAAATTCGTTGAGGGTTACACCGATCTCACTGGCCGTTAAATGTTCAAACACAATAGCCTGGGTTTCAATCGGTATATTCCCAAGGCCGGGTCGATATGCGGGACCAATTTTTAATTCTGGCTCATCAAATTGTGCTCGAAGCGATGCGTGAAATGTTCTTGTGATAGCAGCAATCCAAGAAAGCGAAATTTCATCAAGTATGGCAGCAAGCGCTAAATCATCAATTGAAAGTTCAGCGTATCGTTTATCAATCTGTTCCCCCAATGTCGTTACAGCAAAATAAACACCTTTCATTTCTTTGACTTTGCTTAAGGCCAACTGATCCACAATATCTCTACCAAATCGGGAAAATAAAAGCTTTGGTTCAGAATACTCAGTGACCTCGCCGATCATTCTTTCATAGTGAGGCAGCATTTTCTTACGACTGCGTTCTCGCTTGTATTTTTTCATGAGATCATCAATTGAAATCATGTTAGCAATGTCAGGTTTACTGATTGGGTGGTGAAATGTGCTCATTTACGTTCTTTTCTTTATTTTTAGGGACTTAGGAGAGTGGCATTCGCCATAAACGGCCGTCTCCGGTTAGCGCCTTAACAACCGTGTGGTGATCTTCTTTGGTGAGTTGAATATCAGCAATCGCTTCTTCATTGGGTAGGGTACCTAATGATTGCCATTCTGAGCCAATGTTTACCCAGACCATCTCAACAGATGACACGGCCGTAATCTCCCCTATACTCGAAATGCTGACAATGGGGGCTGCTTGAGTTGCCACTTGGTCAGACAGTATTTGCCCATCTTTCAATGAAATTTGCCGAACTGTCCGACCAAATCCAGCGTAAACAACGGCATCATCTGAAATAGCAAGCTGTACCCGGCCATCCGTTGATGGAAAGTCAGAAATTGCTTGCCAAGACAGGGAATCTGTCGACCGATCAGCGATATAAATCACGACCTCCCTTCGCTTTGGGTGATACGTCGCACAGACAAACAGAGATTCATTGCCAACAGCTGCAACAGGATACCCAGATGGCTTATCCAACATTTGGACAGCTTCTCCAACGAAATGATAGAGAGCTCCAGATTGTGTTAATGCCATGCAGCTATTTAGCCCTGTTGTAGCTAGCTGGATAGCTGGTGATCTTGATTGCCAAATTACTTTATCGTTTCGTGAAATTCCACTGGGTCGACTTAAATAACGACCGTTTTCTGTAACGGCAACCGCGAGAAGAGGTTCATTTTGTAAGTCGAGCACCGAATCATCTCCATGCCATAGACCGACATTAGGCCCTCCTGTCACCAATGACCCATTCGAGCCTTCGACCCACATAAATCGTCCAGCATTCAATTGAGAAACGGCCGTCCATGACTGTCCACCGTCTTCCGTTTGCCAAAGCCCCCCATTTAAAATACCTGCGAATCCTTTTTCTGAATCAATATTTAGCTTGAGAATAAGTTGGTCATCCGTCAGCTCTGGTTGATCCACTAATTCAAATTCTTGGGTCGCTTGATGCCAAACAAAAAGACCCTGATTGCCAGCCCCAATCATCAAGGCGCCTTCATTGTTAATAGCTAATGCGGTTATTGTT
>JANQSK010000470.1 GCA_028284105.1 Anaerolineae bacterium | reverse complement strand
GTCGTGCCTGCTTAACTGCTTCATCAACTTGCCATGAAACAGTCGCCGAAGGGGTTGATGCTTCATACGAATAGGTAAATGCCCCGACTCGGTCAAATTGAAGATCGCGAATCATCGTCTTTAGGCCAGCAAACTCTTCATCCGTCTCACCGGGATATCCCACAATAAATGTGGTTCGAATCGCAATGTCAGGCATCGCATTTCGTAACTTTTCAATGGTGCCATACACCCAATCGATGTTGGCGGGACGACGCATTCTTTTCAACGTTTCACGATGGCCGTGTTGTAGGGGAATATCAAGATAATTGACGATTTGGGGCGAGGTTGCCATCGTCTCAATGAGCTCATCAGTCACATACCCTGGATAAGCATACATGATCCGAATCCAAGGTATTTCAGGAGCTGCTTTAGTTATTTCTTTTAGTAAATGGCTCAGGCCATTTTTTATGCCCAAATCATGCCCATAATCGGTGCTATCTTGAGCAATAATGATCAATTCTTTAACACCTGCAGCTTGCAGCGCCACGGCTTCTGCAACGATTGAGGCAACGGGTCTGCTGACGTGCGTCCCTTTAATCTGTGGAATCGCACAAAACGCACACGGCCGTCTACATCCATCCGAAATTTTGAGATACGCACTGGTTCCTTGAACGGCCGTTCTCAAAACACCTCGTTCATCTTTCCCAACTGTGGTGGCTTCCTCAGGCAAATGATAAAGCGGTTCTGGATGCTTACGTCGACGAAGCTTCCGAATAAATGGCACAATGTCCATCCATCGACGTGTACCAATCACACCATCAACGCCAGGAGCCCACTCAACGACTTCATCACCGTATCGCTGAGCCATGCAACCAGCCGCAATGAGTAACTGATTCTTGCCTTTCATGTCAGCTAATTCACGAAGTGCATTAATGGATTCTTGTCGAGCCCCTTCGATAAACCCACACGTATTCACCAGGAGCACAGACGCATCATTTGGATCCGTGACACCATGGAAGCCAGAGTTTTGAAGCAAGGCCGCCATGCTTTCTGAATCAACTGTATTTTTGCTACAGCCGAGGCTGAGCAGGTAAAACTGCTTTTTCTGTTTCTGTTTACTCATGGTTGATAGTTAGTTGGTGGTGCGCCAAACTTCTTCGGTGTTTTGACCCCGTTCACCCAAACGGCCTAAATTGATCTCATTGATTGTGACATTTACCCCAATCGCATTCCCTGTCAGAATAATGGCCTCTTCATCAGCTTCCCACTCAAAGCTATCCTCATTTTGAGCAATCCCACTAAACACAATATCACCATCAATGGTGACTTCCATAAAGGTGCGTTCAGTAATATCGACTTTTAATTGGATAATATCCATGGTCGCTGGCAAATTTGGACGAGTTGGGGCAGGGGTTGGGGCCGCATTTCTGCTGGTTGAAGTGAGAACACTACTTGGCTGCAGCTCAACTTCTGGAGTTGAGTCCGCAACGGCCGTTTCACTTTCGTCTCCATTAAGATTTACCAAATCCGTTACCAACTCAGTGATAGACTCCGTTACTGGAAGATTATCATTTGAGCTGTCGCGCAATCGGGGAATAAATTGGCTGATCACCAAATAAATCATTGCAAGCAATGCGACAATGATTACAAGACGAACGACCGATTCACCTCCACCACTATTACTGCTTGATCTTTGCTGGGTAGAAACTTCAACGTTAACGGGATCAAAAAATGGTTGTCCATGTGGCAATTCTAATGGCCTATGATCAACAAGTTCGGGCTCTGGGGATTGAAATGCCTGTATAGGCTCGTCGTAACGCTCTTGGTTAATGGCGTATCGATCTAAGAGTGGTTGGGGATCAAGTCCGAGGAATCGGGAATAGTTACGCAAAAACCCCCGTACGTGGACGGGGGTTGGCAAGGCTTGATATTCACCCTCTTCTAGAGCCGCTAAAAATCGAGAATTAATGCGGGTTTCTGATTCCACTTCAGCAAGGGATAAACCTCTAGCTTCGCGGGCTTCTCTCAGAATATGCCCTAGTTCGTTCATTTAGAGCGGTTTACTCTTCTTCAGACGCTGCGTCTTCGTCAGCAGCTTCCATCTCAACGGGTGTGGTGAGCTCTTCGGGCAACTCTTCTTCGTCATCTTCGCCGGTAATTTTGACGCTGATTTCTGGTTGGAATTCACCGCTCAACCGGACAACAACTTTATGGTCACCCAATTGACGAAGTGGTTCGATC
>JANQSK010000421.1 GCA_028284105.1 Anaerolineae bacterium | reverse complement strand
CTAAAGATGAGGTAATTGTTTGGGTGATATCAATGAGCGTGTTTAACTCTTCGAGGCGATTGGCTAAGGCAAGATCCGTTTCTTGAAAAATACGCGCATTTTCTAAAGCAATGGCTGCATAATCAGCCAAAAATGAAAGCAAAAATTCATCACGCTTGCTCAATGCCATCGGCACTTCTTTTGAATAAACGCTGAGCACACCCACAATCTTCTTCCCCAATTTCAAAGGAACTGCCAGCAAAGATTGAACGTCATGATGCTCGGTAACTTGAATTTTTTCTGAAGAATAGACCGATTGGCGAAACGGCCGTCCTGTTTGGTAAACAGAGCCTAAAAAGGATCCCTCGATAGCCACTTGCCAATCAGTTGATGGATCCGCGTGTTTGTTGTAATCAAAATGCTCTAATTGATCGTTTGTTTGATTGGGAATCCAAATATGGCTCTCCTCCCCATCAATCAAATCACATGCTGCGTTCGTCACGCGCTGCAAAACAGGTCGCACTGTCAGAAAAGAGGTAATTGCCTTTCCAATATCAAAAAGCGTGTGCATCTCTTGCGTTTGACGATCAAGTTCACCCTTTAATCGACGGACTTCATCAGTCAAATGCTGATTATCATGCTGCAACCGCTTCTCAACCAAGGCACGGTCTATCATGTTTACAATTTCTTCAATCGTAAACGGTTTAACTAAATAATCTTTCGCTCCGAGTCTAAACGCCTGAATAGCACTGAGCTCGGAGCCATACCCCGTCATGAGAATAACAGGTATGTTAATTGATTCAATTACCATCGCTTGCAAAATATCAAGCCCGGTCATTTGGGGAAGATGGTAATCAAGTAATATTAAATCTGGATTTTCTGATTTGATGAGTGCCAAGCCCTCAGGCCCACTAAATGCAAACTTGACTCTATATCCATATGCAGGGAGGACATCTTCAGCAAGATGGCTTACAACCTCACGGCTGTCATCAATAATCAATATAAACTCATTGCTCATACTTTACTTTACGTAATCATAATATTATGTTATATTATGGTTACTTATTATGTTAACCGATAGGCAAATTAATCGATTAATTTGCGTTTGTCGCCAAAAAAGAATTCGGTTTTCCTGAAAGATATTTTAAACAGGTAATCGGCAAAATCTCAAGGTAATTATTAGTTAATTTTCTGCAATTATCAAAAGTATTGCAACCTAGAGCAAGGAGAACTAGGATGATGAATCGGAAGTGGACAATATTTGCTGGTATCGTAATTACAGCACTCCTCTTGGCAAGCTGCGTTCGTCCAACCAATCGTGTTGAAAATCCAAACATAACTGACGGTGATCCAACCTTACCTACAGTAGCACCAACAACTGCCCCCGCAGAAGGTGGCGATGCTGGCGATACATCAGAACCCGCTCAACCCACGCAAATTCCAGTAGAAGAACCTGACACCGGCGAAGGTGAAGGTGACTCAGCAGGTGACGGTGATGGCACTGGTGACGCTGGCAACGGCGAAGGTGACTCGGCAGGTGATGGTGATGGCACTGGTGACGCTGGTGACGGCGAAGGTGACTCAGCAGGTGATGGTGATGGCACTGGTGACGCTGGCGAAGGTGAAGGTGACTCGGCAGGTGATGGTGACGCTGGTGAAGGCGAAGCTGGAAACACAACGCCTTCCGAACACACCGTTCAAGCTGGTGAGAACCTCTATCGCATTGGTTTGCAATACGGATTGTCATTCTTGCAAATTGCTGAAGCAAATAACATTGCTGCTCCCTATACAATCTCCGTTGGTCAAAAACTAACGATTCCAGGTGGCGACGATGATGCAGACACTGGCAATGATGCCGAAACAACCTATGTTGTTAAAGCTGGAGATACTCTATTTAGTATCGGTGTGGCACAGGGCGTCAGCTGGGTGCAAATTGCTGAAGCAAATGGCCTCAGCGATCCAAATCGAATCTCACCAGGGGATACTTTAAAAATTCCTGTAAGCACCCCAGGCCCAACACCGCAATTTTCACACACCGTGAGAACTAACGAAACCTTGTATTCAATTGCGGTTCAATATGGCGTTTCTTGGACAGCGATTGCCTCAGAAAATAATATTAGTTCCCCTTATATTATCTTCCCTGGTAGCGTTTTGAAGATTCCTAGCAACTAATCAAACGTACCGAAATTCATAAAAACAAAAAAAGCCTTGGCAAATGCCAAGGCTTTTTTATTTGGTCAAAATATTAATTAGCTTGCGTCTTCAACATCTGAGTCGGCACCAACACGTTTTACTGCGTCAATACCACCTTTCATGGTTTGGACAGATGCATACATTTGGCTAGATGCAATAATTTGCTTATTTGCAGCAATTAAATTGAAGTAATGCTTGCCATTTTTAGCAACTTTTGTTTCGTATTGAGCATCATTTTGGCAATTCTTTTTTACAGATTCAATACCATTTTGGCAGCCAGATTTTGAAGCGTATCCTTGGCTTGCCAAGATTTGTTGGCCATTCCGAGAGTAAAGTCGGAAGTAGAATTTATCGTTATTGCCTTTAAAAATTTGATATTTTGGGTTGTTCATGGGGTATCTCCTACACAAATATGAGTATAAAGTCCTTCAACTCACTACTCGTTTTATTTTATTGGTCATCCTAATAGACGCCAATTTTTGTTTTTAGTCACATTTAGGAGATTCTTTTTTGATCCGGGTATTATCTTTATTGAATAAATTCCCTCTGAACCCATCCAAGGGTGCCATCTAAGGTGCGAATCTCCTGCCAAGCTTCCCCATTCCAGTTTGCCACGCCATCGCTAAGGATAACGGTGGTGCCATCATTTAATAAGGTAAGGGTTCGTCCACCGGGTGTTTGGCGTACCCAAAGCGTATTGCCCCCTGTCTGAATAACGGCCGTTTCTCCTAAAGGCGGCACAGGCGTCTGCGTTGGTATTGGTGTTGATGTTGGGGTTTCAGTAGGCAGAGTGGTTGGCGTTACGGTAGGTGGAACAACGGCCGTTTCTGTAGGCACTGGTGTGCTTGTAGGCAGTTCCGTGGCGGGTGCATCAGCTTCTGCTTCCTCATCTTCACCACTCTCTATTGTCGCTTCCAAAGTCGCTTGTTCACTTTCAGCTTCTGGTGTTTGCGTTGATATACCGACAGAGCTGCCAAATGAGCCACTGTCTTCATTATTAAAGCTAGGTGTTGATTCTTCATCTGAAAATTGCAGCAATGAATCTAAACTAGTTTCATCGTCCGTAGGTTCTGCTTCGGATGTCGGGGTAATGGGTTGTGGGGTAGCTGTGATGATAATAGTAACGGCCGTACCTTCAGGGGAATCACCAATTGGCACACCCGCTAAGAAAAAGCCAATCACCAAAAGCAAACAGGCCACAGTGTATCCAACAAATTCTCGTGCCCGTAAAGGAAGCTGACTATTCGCCAAACGTAAACGGGCTAAAGCTTGAGGGGACATTGCCAAATACGTCAACAATGTCATGATGAGGGCACCAATCATCGATGCTCCCATCCCAATGAGTGTCCAACTCGGAAATGCCATGAGAATAATTATAGTGTGGAATGCCCCAAACCTGTAATTACAGGTATAATTGCGGCGTGCAGAAACGTCAAAATGACATTGAACACACATCACACTTAAAATCCTTTCATATTTATAATGTAAACCACACAAGAATCTCGTTAAACACAAGGTTGGTTTTGGGTTTACTGACAAGAAAACAAAAAACTTAAATCGATACAACCGCATTTAAGCGCTTTTTGTTTTACACAGCATGGAGAATGTTAAACATGACAAACGAATATGATGTCGTGGTATTAGGAGCAGGGCCAGGCGGATATGTAGCTGCTATTCGTGCATCTCAACTTGGTCTCAAGGCTGCAATTATTGAACGTGAATATTGGGGCGGCGTTTGCCTAAATATCGGCTGTATTCCTTCAAAAGCCTTATTGAAAAACTCTGAAGTGATTCACACACTCAAGCATCGCGGCAAAGAGTTCGGCTTTAATTTTGATAACCTATTGGTTGATTATGAAGTAGCATTCAAACGAAGCCGCCAAGTCTCTTCTCGTCTGGTCAAAGGTGTCAATTTGCTTATGCGCAAGAATAAAATTGATACTTTTGAAGGCACAGGCAAACTCACAAGCGCCAACAACATTCAAGTTTCATTAAATGACGGTAGCGAAACAACTGTTACAGGGAAAAACATCATTATTGCCACAGGAGCTCGCCCTCGGACATTGCCAGGCATGGAGTTTGATGGGGAAAAAATCATCTCATATATCGAAGCCATTTTGACCGACAAACTACCAGAAAAATTGGTCATTGTTGGTGGTGGCGTTATTGGTGTCGAGTTCGCTTACATGTGGGCGAATTACGGCGTTGATATCACCATCGTTGAAGTGATGGACCGCATTCTGCCTCGAGAAGAACCCGAGGTTAGTAAAGTGTTGACCAAAGCGTACAAAAAGCTAGGTGTCAATATTCTAACTGACACACGCGTTGAAAAAGTCGACAAAACAGCTGATGGTGTTGATGTCAAGCTCTCTGATGGAAGCTCAATTCAGGCCGATCAGGTGATGGTTGCCATTAACTTCTCGCCTAATGTTGAAAATATTGGCTTAGATTCAGCCGGCGTCCAACTTGGTGAACGAGGTGCAATTCAAATTGATGGCAGCATGCGTACCAATGTTCCTAACATTTATGCCATCGGGGATGTGGCCACAGAGTATCGCCTAGCACATATTGCTTCAGCCATGGGTATGGTTGCTGCTGAAACGATTGCTGG
>JANQSK010000371.1 GCA_028284105.1 Anaerolineae bacterium | reverse complement strand
CTTCCCCTTCAACACCCTGCCAATAAATAAAGTGTCCAATTTCATGCGCGATTGCTAAAAAGTCTGTTGACATTTTAAAGGTCATCTCAAATTCGGTGGGTAAAAGATTGGACGGAAGCCCAATGAATACAACATTGGCATATGGAATGAGACGGATATTGAGCTGTTTATCAAGGTGGCAAATAACGGCACCTGATTTTGAAATAAAATGGTGCTCTTCAGCCGGTTTTAGCGCATGATTCGCGAGTTGATCACCCAAATACAAAATGTATTCAGTCCAGCCAACATGATTGGTTAACAAAAAGCGTTGCACAAACGCTTGTTGAAGAATGGTGAGATCCGTAGCAATTTGTTCAAAGTAAAAATTTAAAGCGAAATTTGTAGAATATTTTTGGGGTTGGATAACATCTGTGATGATTAAATTATGTTCTAAAGCATCATAAACATTTTTGGCATAGTCATAAATGAGCTCTTGGAGCTTTTCTATCAATTGAAACTGTTCATTTTGGAATGTTTTATTGGGTTGTGGAGCTCTTCCATACAAAACTGTATTGAGCGTTGCCGCTTTATCAAGTAGCTTGGTTAACATATCTTTATGCGTGTGAATATCCCCATCTGTGATGGCGCCAATTGCAGATTTTAAAGAATCAGCTGTGGTTCGATCGATGCCAATTTCTGATAATTCTGTAACATGTTGAATAGTGGCATACAGATCATCAATTGCCCATTGAAGCCCTGTCCAGCGATCTTTCCACGGTTGAGCTAAAGCCAGCCTTTCATCTAAATTTGAAATATTCGTCATTTTTAATCTGCCTTTTCTGTTACAACCCCAAAATATATTGAAAAAATGGTGAATTATTGATTTCACCCACTAGATTTTACAATTAAAACCTGATTGATTTTATGATTTTTGAGAAATTTACCTGATTATCCTTTCCCAATATTTCCACCTTCAGGTCCTTTATTAGCCCAAAGGTTGAGCGTTTCATTGATAGTTTTTTGAGCTTGGCGAATGCCGCCACTCCACTCATACAGGGTGGGGTCTGGGATTTTGCCAAACGGTTCAACCGGCATAGGAATCCCTTTTCTCAAGGTGTTATGCAATCCGTCTAGCGTGGCTGCATCTTCACTCCACGGGAACTCGCCCCCAATCAAAAAGAGATGTTCTGATAACAGCTCTAAAATCATGTCGACAACTGGTTTCACTGTTTCCAGAACTTCATTTAGCTTAAGTTCAATAAAAGGATCATGGGCATGGGTATCAATCGGTGCTTCGGTGCTAATACCGTGGTGATGATGGTCATGTTTGGAAGGGCTGTTGCTGATTTTAAAGTGAAATGCATCTACAGAACTACCAATCTCCTGATTAAACCGATGCTGTAAAAAGGTGCGCCAATTTTCATCAAGCTGATTGGGGGATTGCAGGTAAACAAGCTTGCTGTAAGCGGAATGGGTGCCTTGGTCAAACCATCTGTCATCGGCACTAATGCTGCGCAAAATATTACTGCCAATAAACGGCCGTAATGCTGGAATGGGGTGGTGGGCATTATCTGTAATTATCTCTGTTTCAGTCGCGTCCGATAATATATCCTGTAGACCAAACACTGAAATGGGGCCAGCTAACAAGCAACCATACACATCCGCAAAAATTTCTTCAACCCAATTTTCTATCCACGCAGGTACCTGATCATGCCCAAAATGGTCTTCCAATTTTTCATGAAGTTGCACCTCAAGTGACGGCTGTTCATCTGTAAAGTAGCGGTATAAATAATGAGCCACTTCGTGGGGGAGAGCAAGAAAGTCCCAGTTGATTTGGCGAATATTGCCTTGTTTTGTATTAAGATTGCTGCCAGCCACGCTAGCAAATGGAATTCCGATTAGGATAACATCCTGATCATATGGTAAAACTCGGATACCCATCACTTCACTCAAATAGGTCACGACGCGTACATATCGATTTTGGAGCAAATTTCCCCTAGCTGGTTTCATTGCTTGGGCGGTGACAACATCAGCGGTGAGCAGGGCGTGCCCTTGGCTAGTAGAACGCCCGTCAATTCGTTTACGCTGATCCAATGCACGCTGGATAATTTCTAAATCGGTAGACATTTGGTTTAAAACTAAGCGAAGCTGGTCAGTCTGTACCACTTTGGGGTTTTTCGTTTGCCTGTGTCCTTTAATGGTTAAGGCGCGAAAACTTAATTTGATTTGAACATCTCCAAAAGCATATAAATTTTGCAGGAGGATGTTGAGGGCATTAATTTGGGTTAGTTCATACCAATCTTCTACAGAACTGGCCGTTTGTCGAAGCTCTGTCACCATATCCTCTGCGATGGTTTGGGTTGTTTCGATACAATCTAGCACGTTTTGGAGCCGAGTCATCCATGCGTTGGCTGTGTCAAAGAAATACGGCTTGTTTTTTATAACACTACTTTCTTCATTAATAGGCCATTGTCCAAGATCATTTTTTTCACAAATAAAGACACGACCAGCCGTTTGCTTACCATCTGGGTCCTGCCATGGTGCGCCAATGACAATGGCTGAATCTGTCACGGCCAGTGCCCCTCCAAAAAAACCTTTGGCCTCATTATGTTCTAAGTCGGGTGATTCCAGCACGATGGGTTCTTGCCATTGGTTGTTTTCAAACTGGTAAAGATAAACACGACCCGCTTCTTTGCCTACGCTGGCGTGATCATTTGATGCTCCAACTACGGCCGTATTCTTGCCCAACGCTAGTCGCCTTCCAAAACTGGTTCCTTTATTTTCTGGATTAGGCAATTGAATAGGGTCTTTCCAGCCAGTTTGTGTGCGCTCATAAAGCAAGGCCATTCCATTAATATCATCTGTTGCACCGACAAGTAGTTGGTTTCCGTACACGGCCACATCTCGTCCAAACGTTTGGTTTTCAATATTTTCTGGCTGCTTCACTAAGAGCGGATCACCCCATTGACCTAATTCATTCCGTTCATAGATAAAAGCTTGTCCAATTGCATCTCGAAATGGCCCCGGTGCGCCAACGGCAATTATTTCTTCGCCAATGTCCAAACTACGTCCGAACTGGTTTTTATCAACAAGATGGGTTGGTTGTTTCAGTCGTTGAGGTTTCCGCCAACGGCCGTTTCTTTTTTCACAAACATAAACCGCACCTACCTTATCTATTTCATCGCTATCCTGGTTCGGGGCACTAATGAGTAGTGAATCTCCATAAAGCGCTAAACGATACCCGAATTTAGCCTCAGCGATTCCCCCTACCATTTCGGCGAGTGGTTCCATTTGCCAAACATTATTTTTTTGTTCAAAAATATAAACGGCACCAACATTTTTGCCTTTTTTGCTGTCGTAATTGGGCATACCCACTGCAATTACTTTTCCGTCAATGGCGACAGAGCGGCCAAAGTAACTGGCGGGTTGGGGTGCCGGGCTTTGAAGTTGAATGAGTAACTCCCATTTGTTGTCGACATCTTTTTGGTAAACGTAGGCACCCCCACCATTTTTTAAAATATCACTGTGCGCATTTGGGATATGGGATGCTTTGAAGTTGATATCTTGGTTGTAAGCACCGACCACCACTGTGCTTCCATCGGCTGCCACCGCATAGCCAAATTCATCATTCATCGACTCTGGGTGGGTGAAATCAACATTATCTAATATTTGATACCCTTGGGTAATTTTTGATGTGGTCATTTCGGTTCCTCGTTCCTGTAGCCCGTTTAAAGTTGCCCCCTTACGTCAATCAATTATATGGAAAATACAAAAAAAAACGCACCACAAGAATTTCTTGTGGTGCGTTTATGATGTTTATTAGATTAAAAATTAAGCAGCTTGGTGAGCAATAACGGCCGTTTTAATTTCCTCTTGTTCCATTGCTTTATGGAAGATCTGCTCAGCTTCATCACCGAGTGATGTGTGGTAAAGATTACCGCCAAATTCAGCCAGTGATTGACCCACAACGTCTGCTGGTGTTTCATTGACGAGTAAGAAGAGGGCAGAATCTCCAGGAGCCAAATCGTTGCTCACATTCTTGATGAATTCATTATCGATACCGATATCGATTTTACGTCCAAAGAGTGCTGAAAGCCCCATGCCGAGCACTGCGCCAAAGAGTGGGCCACCGAACAAAAACCCGATAAGTAAGCCCCAT
>JANQSK010000365.1 GCA_028284105.1 Anaerolineae bacterium | reverse complement strand
GTTTAACTGACCGCCCATTACGGCCGTTATTCCCAGACGGAATGCGTAACGAAGTTCAAATTATTGTGAACCCACTTTCTTCAGATGAGGTAAACAATTTGGACATCTTAGTCGTCAACGCCTCAAGCTGCGCACTTCACATCTCAGACATCCCTTGGGAAGGTCCAATTGGTGCTGTTCGTGTGGGTATCGTTGATGGTAACTTTGTTGCCAACCCAGACAATGCAGACATGGAAAACAGCGACCTCGACCTTCGCATCGCTGCTTCTCGCGACGCCATCATCATGGTGGAAGCGGGTGCGAACGAGCTCCCAGAATCTAAGCTTATCGAGGCATTGGCCTTTGGGCATCAAGCCATTCAACCATTGATCGACTTACAAGAAGAGATGCGCGCAATCGTTGGTAAAGAAAAACGTGAAGTGGAGCTTGCAGGGGTCGATTCTGAATTGGCTGATGCTGTAAAAGCGCGCATTAACGGCCGTGTTCAAACAACCGTTGCAGCCCACACAGATCGCGGCGAACGTGGTGAAGCACTCGACGTGTTGCGTGACGAAATCACCGAAAGCTTCCTTGCTGAAGATGAAGACGCCAATACCAAAGCTATTTTTGAAGTATTTGGTGGTGAAGTTAAAAAAGCAATCCGTGGTCGCATCCTAAATGAAGGAATTCGCCCAGACGGTCGCGATTTGACCACCATTCGTGCTCTAAGCTCAGACACGGGCATAAGCCCGCGTGCTCACGGCTCTGGTCTCTTCCAACGTGGTGAAACGCAGGTGTTGTCAATCGCCACGTTTGGCACCCCACGTGAAGCCCAAACGCTTGACGGCTTGTTCCCAGGCGAAACCCGCCGCTACATGCACCACT
Organism: Anaerolineae bacterium; assembly: GCA_028284105.1. GTDB lineage: Bacteria > Chloroflexota > Anaerolineae > Promineifilales > Promineifilaceae > QQUD01. The sequence continues at coordinate 2,507 of JANQSK010000365.1, read as the reverse complement.
ATAACTTCCCTCCATTCTCAACCGGTGAAACTTGGCCGCTGCGTGGACCCAAACGTCGTGAAATTGGTCACGGTGCTTTAGCAGAAAATGCGCTCCGCCCTGTCATTCCTTCAGAAGAAGAGTTCCCTTATGCCATTCGCGTGGTATCTGAAGTATTGGCTTCAAACGGAAGCACCAGCCAAGCTAGCGTTTGTGCATCAACCCTTGCGTTGATGGACGGTGGTGTGCCAATAAAGCGTCCTGTTGCCGGTGTGGCGATGGGATTGATTTCTGACGGTGAACGTTTTGCTGTTCTCTCTGATATCCAAGGGCTTGAAGACCACATCGGTGATATGGACTTTAAGGTTGCTGGAACGAGTGAAGGGATTACTGCACTCCAAATGGATATCAAAATCAGTGGTCTTTCTCAGGAGTTAATGGCTCAAGCGTTGGATCAAGCGCGAAACGGCCGTATGGAAATCCTAGATTCCATGACATCAGCTATTCCACAACCTCGTGAACAAATGAGCCCGTTTGCGCCACGTATGCTTACCGTCAAAATCAACCCAGAGAAAATCGGGGCTGTCATCGGTAAAGGTGGTTCAAATATCCGTGCAATGGAAGAACAGTTTGAAGTTTCAGTTGATATCCAAGAAGATGGCACCATCTTTATTGCGGGTGTTGACGGCGCGAAAGCTGAACAAGCCGTCAAATATGTGGATAGCATCACCAAAGAGGCTGAAGCCGGCCAGATCTACACGGGTAAAGTGGTTCGCATCACCGACTTCGGTTGCTTTGTAGAGTTCTTACCTGGCCAAGACGGTATGGTTCACATCTCTCAATTAAGCACTGAACACGTCAAGAGCGTTGAAGATGCTGTTAAAGTTGGTGATGAAGTGATGGTCATGGTGACTGACGTTACCCCAGATGGAAAAATCCGACTATCCCGTAAAGCGGTACTCGAAGGGTGGACCCTTGAAGAAGCCCGTGCCAACGACAAACCAAAATCAGGTGGCAATCGCAATCGTCGTGGCGGTGGAGATCGTCGCGGTGGCAACCGTGGTGGTGGCAATCGTGGTGGTGGTGACCGTCGGAATAATCGCCGAAACTAATTCGACCACCAATCAAATAAGCATTTAACTATCATTGGGATGGTCATTGAGTCTAATGACCATCCCAATTTTTTCACAAACAGTCACTTTAAGTTATTATTATTTGCATCGTGCCAAACGAGTTGAAAACATAGTCAGAGGATCATAAGGAATGGAAAATAGAGACGAATTTGAACCTGAGGTCATATCAGAAACGGAAAACTTTGCAGTTTGGCGCAGTGAAGAAGATAGTGGTTACATGTACCATCTTGAGTTGGGTGGGATTACTCTTCACATCAACCCAGAAGAGTGGCAAGAAGTGGTAACCCTTTTCAAAAGCGTGCCTTAGGAATCTGTTTTCATTCCGTTGATTCGGGGAGGATCAATGGAAAACACTGGTGTTGAATATGCACCGATGATGCGGGACTTAGCCGCATCAGACCGTCCACGCGAACGGCTCTTACAGGTTGGGCCAAAAGCGGTATCAACGGCCGAATTATTGGCCATCATTATGCGGACAGGGAGCAATGGCGAAAATGTCGTTCGGCTTGCTGAACGTCTTCTATCCAAGTTTCGAGATTTACCAGGCATTGCCCGTGCCTCAGTGGGAGAGCTCACCCAAGTTAAAGGAATTGGACCAGCTAAAGCGGTTGAAATCAAAGCGGCTCTCGAAGTCGGCCGTCGGCTCATGACGTCAACCCCAGAAGATCGGTTCAAAATCACTTCACCCGATGATGCGGCTAATCTTCTAATGTCAGAGATGGCCTTATTAGACCAAGAACATCTCAAAGTAATCATTCTCGATACACGGAACAAAGTTTTAGACTCCCCTACTATCTACATTGGCAGTTTGAACACTTCAGTTGTGCGAATTGGCGAGCTATTTAAGCAGGCTATCAAAGAGAATGCAGCAGCAGTTATTATTGTGCACAATCACCCTTCTGGGGATCCTTCTCCTTCGCCAGAAGATATCCAAGTCACTCGCCAAATCGTTCAAGCAGGCCAGCTTCTCAACATCGAAGTGTTAGACCACCTTGTGATTGGGCATTATCGATATGTATCCATGAAGGAAAGAGGGTTAGGATTTTAAAGGATGAAAGATGAATGATGAGGAATGAAGGCACTCAATTCGACGGGTTCAGTGGCCATCATTTGCGTAAGGCCTCAAAGTACCTACGGTTGTCACACCCTTTATTCTCTATCAAACTAAAAAGACCGCGGCATCCCTAATACATGCTGACCAATATATGACAAGATTAGGTTCGTCGAGATCGGTGCAATTTGGTAAAGACGTGTTTCCCGAAATTTGCGCTCCACATCATATTCGCGCGCAAAACCGAATCCACCAAACGTCTGTAACGTGGCGTTTCCAGCCTCCCAAGAGGCATCAGCTGCCAGCAATTTAGCCATATTTGCCTCAGGTCCACATGATTGATT
>JANQSK010000358.1 GCA_028284105.1 Anaerolineae bacterium | reverse complement strand
AAGGAGTCAAGCTTGCAAAATAACGCGAAAACCACGCATTAGCGTCGCTTGATTTGGGTTTGCATTGTGGCGTGTTGTTAAGCGTGATGAGTAAATGTTGTCGTTAAAAACACTTCCCCTAACGACGCGACGCAACCGAAATCGGTTGTCATCAGCTTCAATAGTTTCTCGTTCATCATTCTGATATGGATAGCTGAACGTTGGTATTTTGCGATCATTCCCCCATATGGTGCTTGTCCATTGCTGAATGTTTCCAATTAAATCTTTGCAATCATAATATGATGTTGTGTCGTCGTAGGTCGTCACACTGGTTATTGCATTATGCCCTTGATGACATAGTCCATCTTGCCATTCATCCCCCCAAGGATAATTATGGCCGTTTGGCCCACGTGCTGCTTTTTCCCACTGCGCCTCGCTGGGCAAGCGGTATTGCTTGCTTGTCTCTCGACTCAGCCATTTGCAGTACTCATTGGCATCATACCAGTTAACGCCAACAACAGGATGATTTAATTTGTCTTTTATAGGTTGGCCTAAAAACCAATCTCGTTTGTTTGGCACATCATAATTTGCTTTGCGAACAAACTCGAAATATTGTCTATTCGTAATCGGATACTTTCCGATCCAAAACAAATCTAAAAAAACTTTGTGCTGGGGTGATGCATTTTCTTTTTCATTGTCTCCCATGATAAATTCACCTGCTGTAACGACAACAGTTTCTGGCTCATATGGACGTAGTTTGGGAATGTCATTCCCTAATAGGAAGTCTAGTTGGTGGGCTTCATGCGGGTTTGGCCAAGGAAGAAAAGACCGCTCTTCTTTTAAATGTGCGAGCAAATTAGGTATTTTCCCATTTTGATGACAATACTTGATGAGAGAAATAATGATTTGGCTTTTACCAAGCGGGGGGAATTCCTCATAATCAACCCCAAGATTGAATGTGAGAGATTGAATTTCTGCTAAATTGAAATGATCACGCATTAAAGTGAAAAGATTTACTGTTGTCATGTCACTCGAGCTGGCTTTACTGCAAGGTCCTTACCGTTAAGAATACCAATTTCATGAGGTTCTTCCAAAAATTGTGCCTTGTTTGAAACCCCTTTGATAAAATTGGCGGCTATGATATTGAAGCGGCGCATGATTTGGGTGGGAGTGATTTGGCTAACGGCCGTATTGCGCACCCGCGCTCTATTTGTCAATAATTTTCACGCCGATGAAGCACTGTTTGGCAGTTGGGCAAGGCATATTGCCGTGTGGCGCGACCCCCTTTTGCTGACACAAGCTGTTGATAAGCCCCCTTTGCTTTTTTATTTGCAGGCGTTGTTTTATCCATTTCAAGGCCCCGTTGAGTGGGCAGCACGCTTGCCCAACTATGTTGCGTCGATTGTGTTGGTACCGCTGGTGGGGGTTGTGGTGTGGAAGCTGTTTCGACGGTTGGAAACGGCCGTATTTGCTGCCATCCTCGTTGCCCTATCCCCGATGCACATTCAATTCAGCGCCAGCGCCTTCACCGATCCGCTGTTGACCACGTTTCTGTTTACCTCAATTGGTTGGCAAATGTTGAGCTTGAACTGGCTAGAAAAGGATCGGGGATCGGGGAATGGGGATCGGTCGCTTGCCCCTAGACCTCTAGTTCCCAGCCCTCGGCTCTGTGGTTTCTTTTTCGGTCTAGCTGTTTTAACCAAGCATCAGGCGTGGCTTTTTTTGCCTTTGATTGTGGCAACTGGTCTTTTGTTTCGATGGCAGAGGGATGCATGGTGGAGTTGGCTGAAAGGATTTGTGCCTTTGCTGTTTGTTGGCTGGGTGTGGGAGTTTGCGAGAAACGGCCGTTTGACCCTTGTTTCGGCACAGTTAGATAACGTCGGGGGTATTCAACTTGTTGAGCTCTCTGAAATGAGTGGTCGGTTGATCGAGTGGGGAAAATTAGGGCAATATGTGGTGAATTATTGGTTTATTGGTGTATTGATTGTTGGTTATTTAGCGCTGATTCGTAAGGAAAAGCAGAATCCTTCTTTGCGTTCTTTGCGCCTTCACGGTGAAAATAAATGGTTTTTGCTTCTAGCCTCCTTCATAATCGGCTACTCTGCCCTTCACCTTTTGCTTGATATTCCAGTTTGGGATCGATATTTCCTGCCGCTGGTGCCATTAACGGCCGTATTGCTTGCTTTCATTTATCAACAAGTTTTGACTCATCCCGCATGGAAACCGAAATACAACATTTTGCTTGTTGCTCTTAGCGGCGTTTTATTTTTGCCGTCAGCCATTGGGGGGATGAACGGCCGATTTCCCATTGGTGCACGCCCCTTTGCCGATAGCGGGGCATCCGTTGTTGCAGAAGCACTTGCAGATGAGCCGTACGGCACCGTTTTATACGATCATTGGTATAGTTGGCACTGGCGCTACCATTTGTTTGATAAGAAAGTTCACTTGAATTGGTTCCCTGATGAAGATGAACTCTTGATTGATTTGGATGGATTTTACGATGAGACAGCACCTCGTTACCTCGCCCTTCCTACTGATGCGCGACGTATTCCAGTTGAAACCGTATTAGTCAATGCTGGGTATTCGCTTGAGCAGATGCCAATTGACGGTGAATCCGATATTATTTTGTACTTAGTGAGAAGAGAGAAGGATGAAGGGTGAGGGATGAAGGATGAATGGAATTTCTGACTGGCATCAAGGAAATAAACTAGTAATTCTGTAACACCTGACACCTGACACCTGATACTTGACACCATCTATGAATGATTCTTGGTCTGAAACGGCCGTTAAACGACTCCAATATTTTTATTACCGACTGCCGCCTTGGGTGATTAATGGTGGGCTGCTGTTGGGGTTATTGCTGCTGTTTTTTAACAAGATGATCTTTAGTAATCTTATTTTGGCGCGTGGGGATACGTTTTTATATTTTTATCCCTATTGGGAGATGGCTGCTGATGCTATACAAGCGGGGCGTGTCCCGCTGTGGAACCCCTACATTTTTATGGGAGCTCCCTTTGTAGCCAATAGTCAGGTTGGTTTTTTCTATCCCTTAAATTGGCCCGTTTGGCTTCTTTTTGAAACGCCGTATGCGGTAAAAGTCTCAATCATTCTGCATATCTTTATTGCCGCTTGGGGTGCTTATCTAGCTGGTGAGCGTGCCTTAGGTTTGGAACGTCAAAGTGCGCTATTAACGGCCGTTCTTTTTGCATTTGGTGGCTATTACACGGCACAAATTGAACATATTAATCAGATGCAAGGTTTGGCTTGGTTGCCTTGGTTTTTGGTAGTGTTGACGTATGCAGGGGATGAGAAGGTTTCTTCAAACTTTATTGTGGTGGCAAAAACGGCCGTTGGGTTGACCCTGCTCTTTGTGCTGCAATTTTTAGCTGGCCATACGCAAACCGTCTTTATTAGCATTGTGATGGTGGTGGTTTGGAGCTTTGCGAAGTTGTTGAATTATCATCTCAATGCCCAATCTGAAGATGGTTTACTGTTTCGCTTTTCCTATTTCCGCTATCGTTCTCGAATTCCGTTTGCTTTGGTGATTGGCGGTGGTTTGGCTGGATTGGTGACTGCCATTCAATTGTTGCCAACGTATCAGCTTTCTCAGCTTTCAAGTCGGTTTGGTGGATTAACCATCAATGAGGTGCTTTCGTTTTCCCTCCATCCGCTTTTACTTTCTCGCTCCCTTTTACCAGCTATCAATCAATCTCTGTTTACAGAATATACAGCCTTTGTGCCTGGTGCAGCCTTGATTTTGGCTGTCATCGGAGGCTGGCAGTGGCGACGCTGGCGCGGGGTTTCTCCAGCCATTAGTTTAGTGATTGTTGGCCTGTTTTTTGGGTTAGGGCAATTCAATCCGCTGAACTGGCTCATTATGCGCCTGCCCGGATTTAGTTTGTTTCGGGTTCCTGCTCGCTTTATGATTTTGTATGCCTTGGGGGTTGCGCTCTTAGCTGGGTTAGGGTGGCAGATTGTCCAAGATCGCTATTTGCTACGAACCCTTTCTTGGCGAGATGTGCCTGAACGAGCCCGCGAAACGCTTTGGCATATGGAACGGCCGTTGCGTATAGGCGTCTATTTGCTCATCGGTCTCATTTTGTGGAGCACCATTGCTACAATTTTGTCCGTGTTTGTTGCGACCGGACCCGAAGCGCCATATGAAGCCCCGAATCTGTTAACGTTGCTCGTTTGGCTGGTTGAGCTGGCTATTGTCTTTTTATGGCTTAGCGGTCAGCGGATACGGTATGATTCGACCGTTCGCTTGCGTTTTGTCATTTTACCGGGACAAGTGCGAAATCCATTGCTAATCAGCGCTATGATGATTGGATTGCTCTTTTGGGGTAGCCGAACCCAGCCCTACCATCTTAATTTAACAACACCCGAAGCTTATTTTGATGTTCGTCCTGCTGTGAGTCGTTTGCAAACGGCCGTTTCCTGTCAACCATCTCCGACCTGTGATGAGATTCCTGGTCGAATCTTGAGCTTGTCTAATATCCAATTTGATCCAGGGGATATGGGGGAACTATCAACCATTTACGATGATCAGCTGACCCCAATTGGTTGGCAAGATTATATTGTGGCGATCAAGCAGAAAGAGATTATTGGGCCAAACTTAGCGATGACGTTTGGTCTTTCGACCGTCGATGGGTTTGATGGCGGTATATTGCCTTTGCGAACGTATAGCGAATTGGTTGCTGAACTATTAGATGGGACCGTCACGACAGACGGCCGTTTACGCGAGCATTTAACGGCCGTTCCTGACGCGCAGTGGCTCGATCGGTACAACGTTCAATATCTCATCACCGATAAAACAGGAGATGTTTGGCTTGATGTGACCGATTCCCAAAATGCATTTTTTGATATGCAGCATCCCGTAAATTTAGCCGCTGGAGAAACGATTAACATTGGTCATTTACCTTCATTTGAGGCCGACAGATTGTTATTAGCTTCAAGCTCTAATTCAGCGCCTACGATTGAAATGGAAACTGAATCTGGGGAGCAGATGCGTTTGGAAGCTGAGCTTTTAAATGAGGGTCTGTGGCAATTTGCATGGGATGAAGCGATTGTTTTGGAAACGGCCGTGTTACTGGCAGATAGGGCCGTTGAAATTCAAGGTGCGTCTTTGTTCAACAGTGAAGAAGGCGCTTTTCAATCTGTAGTGTTGGGAGAATATCGTTTAATTCATTCTGGTGATGTCAAAATATATGAGAATTTAGACGTAAAGCCTCGAATTTGGCTAGAATCAAATTCACAGGAAGCAGAATCTCAAATTGAGTTGCTGTCCTATAATTTTGAAGAAATAAATATTCGTGTAGCGAGTAATGGCGGCACGCTTTATCTTTCTGATGCGTATTATCCTGGGTGGAAAGCGACGGTTGATGGGGTAGAAGTGCCTATAGAACAGCCTGATCAACTTACTCGAACGATTGAGATTGATGCTGGAACGCACGAGGTGAGCTTCTTTTTTGATAACCAAACGTATGCGGTGGGGCGGTCCTTATCCATTTTAGGATTAGTCATCACCCTCTTTTTGCTCATTACATTTTCTGTGCTGTCATACGTTCGCACTGAATGATGATTTTCGAACTTAGTTATTGATGTTACGCAGAAGGCTTGTCATTTCGAGGAAAGCGGGGCTTAAATCACGTGACACCATTGAAATGAAGCGACGAGAAATCGCTATCATCTCAATAAACCCTAATCTATTATGGTAAACCCGTTATTTTGCCATAAAATGCTCAATTTTTGTGAAGTCACAGCGATTTCTCGTCGTTAGGTAGGCAATTGATAAGGTCTCTGATGGGTTCACTTCCCTCGAAATGACACTCAGCATAAAATGCGTAACTCCAGTTAGTAACTTAAAACAGTTGAGGCTTTTATGTTTTCTAGACCCGTTCTTGGGGTAAATACGGCCGTTTATGGCGAACTGCCATTTCAAGACATCCATTCAAACATAACCGACCTAAATGTTGATGGCTTTGTGTTGAAGCTATTTGGACAAGATGTTCACATTGATTCATCACACTTAGAATCGCTCAAACTCTTTGGCGTTGAACTGCCATCTTATCACTTTGGCCAGCTGCCTGATTCAATGGATGCAATCATGGAATTATGCGAGAAGTATTCTTGTCATCATCTATTGGCTCCGAATCCCATCCAGTTTGAACCCACAACAATGGCGCAAGCTGAACAATTTAAGTCAGATGTGCAGCAAATGGCAGATACGGCCGTAAATCATGATATCAACATCGTTGTGAAAGTGGCTCATCGCTTTGAGACCAACTTGCTCAACACATTAGCCCATGCCGAGCAGTTTATTCAGCAAGTGGACCGACCTAATGTGAAAATTGAATTGGGAACATTTGACCTGCAAATGGAAGAGCAAGACGGTGCGGGGCAAATGGGGCGACTCGGGGAGCGGCTCGCCTTTTTGCGCATGTCAGACTCCAACCAAGGGGCTATTGGGGAGGGGAATACAAAGCTTGGTGCTTATTTATGGGCTATTCAAGAGCTTGCCCATAATCCTCCCATTTTGCTTGACATCAAGCGTCCTGAACGCTCTCCATTTGATGTAGAGAGTAAGCCAAAAAGTTTGCAGGAAAGTTTATTGCAGTCGCGTAGTTGGTTTTAGGCGTTTCATCAAGGACGAAGGCTTCGACAGGCTCAGACGGCGAATGGTAGTTTGGGTTGAAGTTAGTTAAAAATTATCAAAAGCGAATGATGATAGGTCTATTTTGCTTTTGCCATCAACGGCCGTTTCTACCAAAGCTTCACCTACTGCTGCTGAATGTTTAAAGCCATGTCCTGAACAAGGGGAAGCGTATAAAACTCGATCTGCCTCAGGGTGCCAGTCGATTAAAAATTGCCCATTGGGGG
>JANQSK010000341.1 GCA_028284105.1 Anaerolineae bacterium | reverse complement strand
GATGGCGGCCTGTTGATTTTCATTGCTCATTCCTTTGCCGGCAAAGAAACTTGCCCCACCGTTTGAAAATTGCAGAATGACGGGTGAGTTAACATCACGGGCAGTTTCTAAAACGCTGTTGGCGCTGTTTGTGCCGACAACATTGGCTGCGGGCAGAGCAAATTGGTTATCTTTAGCTACTTGAAAAACTTCAGTAACTTGATCGCCAGTGATGACACCAGCAGGTAGATGACTGAGTGACATGAGTCCTCCTAAAAGTTGTGGTCGTTTTTTGGAAAATTTCTGAATTTACATTGGTATATGGGATATTGAGTGGGAAAAACATATACCGTGACACTAATATACCAATAACCAAAACCATTCACCAAAAATGAAACCATCAGTGTAAGGTAATCAATCTAAAGTCATGTTGTGAAGAACTAGTAAATTAGGGTATGTAAATCTCATTAAATATCTTGAAATAAAACAAGTCAGAAATGTGAAATTTACTCGGTAAAAATCTAAATTTAGCTCGTTCTTTTTCAAGGTACTTCTTGATTTTCACATAAAGGTTTGGGACATGAAAAGTAGTGACTTATACTGTACAGAAACGGCCGTTTCCACCAACATCAATCACACCACAAAACGGTCAACTATCCGAGAAACTATGTATAAACGTATCGTTGTAAAATTTGGCACCAGCGTGCTCACCAGCGGCTCCCCTCAGCTTGATCATCCCCATATGGTTGATTTGGTACGCCAATGTGCGGAACAGTATCAGCAAGGGCGTGATGTCGTGGTTTGCACCTCCGGCGCAATTGCAGTCGGTCGACACCGCTTAGGCTTTCCCAATATTCCCAATACCGTCAACAATAAACAGATGCTGGCCGCCGTTGGCCAAAGCCGGTTGATGCAAATGTGGGAACGGTATTTTGAGATTTATGGTATCCACGTTGGGCAGATTTTATTGACTCGATTTGACGTCAATCATCGGAGTCGTTATCTCAACGCCCGAGATACCCTACGCAAGCTGCTTGAGTTTCGAATTGTTCCGGTTATCAATGAAAATGATGCCGTTGCAGTAGAAGAAATTAAAGTGGGAGATAATGATAATTTATCTGCATTGGTATCTACTTTAGCTGGGGCTGATTTACTTATTTTATTGACGGACCAAAAAGGGCTTTACACGGCCGATCCCCGCTCAAACCCCGATGCTCAACTGATTTCTGAAGTTCAAACGATTGATGATGATCTCAAAGCGTTAGCTGGAGGAAGCGTCTCAGGATTAGGAATCGGCGGGATGGCGACCAAATTACAGGCAGCGGATATTGCTCGCCGAGCTGGCGCAGACGTGGTTATTGCTGATGGCCATGAACCAAACATTATTGAACGCGTCTGTCGCGGTGAGTCAGTTGGAACGCTATTCCCACGAATTGAACAACCCGTTGATAATCACAAAAAGTGGATTTTGGCAGGCTCAAAGCCAACTGGACGGATCACCGTTGATGCTGGTGCAGTGAAGGCGCTGTGTGAAAACGGCCGTTCTCTGCTTCCTGCAGGGATTACCCAAGTCGTTGGCTCCTTCCAACGCGGTGACACGATCTATATTCAAGACCAAAGCGGGAAAGAGTTAGCAAAAGGGATTGCCAGATATTCCAGCGATGCCATGACCCAGATAGTGGGCATTCAGTCTGATGACATTGAGTCCCATTTAGGTTATGCTTATGGTCCGGTAGCCGTGCATCGGAATGATATGATTCTTATTTAGTCGAAAAGTTTGACCCACTACGAACTGGAAATTTATAGCTCAGAGCACAAAGCTATTTCGGAGAATGACAATGACAGATTTAATCGCTATGGGGAAGGCAGCAAAAAATGCTAGTCGCGCCCTCGCAAAATTGACAACAGAACAAAAAAATGAAGCGTTGCATGCAATCGCTGATGAATTAGAAGCACAAGCGGCAACCGTTTTGGCACAAAATGCCATTGACATCGAAGCTGGGCGTGCCAAAGGGCTTTCTGATGCATTGCTGGATCGCTTATTGCTGACCGAGAAGCGAATTGCGGCATTAGCTGCTGATTCGCGAAAGGTTGCGACATTAAATGATCCAGTGGGAAGCGAATTTGATGTGCGTTCACTGCCCAATGGCATGAAATTAAGCCGTCGCCGTATTCCTGTTGGTGTTATTGGTGTAATTTACGAAGCGCGCCCCAATGTAACGATTGATATTGCCACTCTTTGCCTCAAAACAGGTAACGCGGCCATTATGCGAGGCGGTAGCGAAACGATTAACAGCAACTTGGCGTTGGTTAATGTGATTCAAGCCGCAATGGAAAAAGTAGGATTGCCCCAAGCTGCTATCCAATACATCGATAATCCAGATCGCGCCTTAGTTTCCCAAATGATGCGCATGGATGAATATATCGACATGCTCATTCCACGGGGTGGTGCAGGATTGCACCGCCTATGCCGTGAACAAAGCACTATTCCTGTTATTACGGGTGGCATTGGGATTTGTCATGTGTATGTTGATGAGTCGGCTGATTTTGATAAAGCGATTGATATTATTGAAAATGCGAAAGTTCAGCGTCCAAGCGTATGTA
>JANQSK010000338.1 GCA_028284105.1 Anaerolineae bacterium | reverse complement strand
GCCGATTATGATCATTGGGCTTCATTGGGGAATAAAGGCTGGTCATACGCAGAGCTGCTTCCCCATTTCAAACGAATGATGCATCAAGAGCGCGGCGCGTTAGAGGCTCACGGTATCAATGGGCCGCTCAATGTGGCCGATTTACGCGATCCGAATCCATTGGCGATGACATTAGTTGAAGCCGCACAATCTCAGGGCTTTCCCCTCAATAACGATTTTAACAGCGGAAATCAAGTTGGGTTTGGACTATATCAGGTAACGCAGAAAAATGGGGAACGAAGCAGCGCCGCAACCGCTTATTTACGACCAGCTCTCAATCGACCCAATTTAACCGTTATTCCTTATGCGCATGTGACAAAGCTAAATTTTGAGCGTAACCGCTGTATTGGAGCAACCTATTTAAAGGATGGAGAGGAAACGGCCGTTTTTGCCAATAAAGAAGTCATTTTGTCAGGCGGCGCCATCAATTCTCCTCACTTGCTCCTGCTGTCTGGAGTCGGGTCAAAGTCACAGCTTGCTCACCACGGAATTAATACCATCATTGACTTACCAGGGGTGGGTGAAAATCTGCAAGATCACTGTAAAACACCCGTTGCTTACCATGTGACCCAGCCCATCACCCTCGCTCATGCACGCAGCGAAACACAGCAACAGCGATATGAAGAAAACCGCATGGGCATGCTTACATCCAACACGGCTGAAGCAGGTGGTTTTTTGCAACTTTACCCTGAATCACGCGCTCCTGAATTACAGTTCCACTTTAACCCGACGTGGTCAATCAATCATGGTTTTGATAATCCAACTGGGGATGGGATGACCCTATTCCCCGGTATTGTGGGCACAAAAAGTACAGGACGACTGACGCTAGCGTCAGCTGATCCATTGACGCCTCCAATCATTGATCCCAATCTGCTCGGTGACCGTTTTGATGTAGATGTCCTTATTGAAGGCGTAAAAATTGCACGGCAGCTTTTGGGGTCAGACGAATTTAAACCCTATCGAGGTGAAGAATATTTACCTGGAAATCATGTTCAAACGGATGATGAAATAGAGCAGTTTGTTCGCCATCATACCCAAACCATCTACCATCCCGTTGGCACATGCAAAATGGGTAGTGATGACATGGCGGTGGTCAATAACGAGCTACAGGTACACGGTGTCAAAGGTTTGCGCGTGGCGGATGCGTCAATCATGCCAACCATTGTGAATGCCAACACCAACATCCCCGCCATCATGATCGGTGAAAAGTGCGCCGACTTGATTTTAGAGAGGCTCGAACCAGCAGGCTGAGCCTGTCGAAGGCTATTTGAATTCCAACGTATTCACCCTTCGACAAGCTCAGGCTACGATTGAAAATAATTACTTGGTTTCCATTAATGGGAAAGCACTAAACAGATGGGGTTGCGTCACAAGGAAGGGTTCAGCGACCACATGATCTGGAGAAAGTGCCGATATCGAGCTTGCCCCAACAAGCGCCAAGGCCGTTTCAAGTTCCTCTTTGAGAATTTCCAACATGCGAATAACACCTGCTTCCCCAACCGCTGCCAGTGCCAAGCAATAGAGGCGACCGATGCCTACTGCATCTGCGCCGAGGGCAAGTGCCTTAACGATGTCGGAGCCCCGCATAAACCCACCGTCGATAAAAAGTTTCGTTTGGTTGGAAACGGCCGTTTTAATCTCATCAAGCGCATCAAGCGTTCCCCGAGCATGATCCAACTGCCGTCCACCATGATTCGATACATAGATCACATCGACACCATGCTCAACCGCCAGTCGGGCATCTTCATGCGACGCAATCCCTTTGAGAATGATTGGCAGCTTACAGTTACGTCGAATTCGAGCAATATCTTTCCATGTAAAGCCCGCTTGGTCATTTAGTGCATTGGGTGAATATTCTTTGCGCCATGGCTTGCTAAATCGGCGCAACATATCCCGTTCGCGTCGACTATAAACAGCGCTATCAACGGTAAGGCAAAGTCCATCAAAACCAATATCTTCAACTTGTCGCACCTGTTCATCCACCCAATTTGAATCCCCACGCACGTAAAGTTGATAGATGGCATCATGCTTAGTCGAAGCCCGCATCTCAGAAGGTGCGTTCTGTGACAATGAACCAAAAAACATAGGGATTCCCATCTTATTCGCGGCAAACCCGGCTGCGGAATCTCCTTGTGAATGGAACCGATGCAACGCCCCGACGGGGGCTAGAAAAACCGGTAGCTGTGACATTCGCGTCACAATTTTCGTTTCCATCGATAGTTGGCTGACATCCACCAATACCCGAGGGCGAAAGGCACGTCTCTCAATTGCAGCCCGATTACGCAACAGGGTTGCTTCCGATTCTGCGCCCCCAATCAAATAATCTTTGGCTAGGGGATCAAGTTCTGCTAACCCTGCTTCCAAAATCTCCTGTTGAACAATAAATTTCTCTTGATGGTCGCCCATAATTTTCTCCACATTTTGGTTCCCACCCTTATTACTTTTTTATGAATCAATAAGGGCTACAGGCACATTAATGGGCATCTCAAGCAATATTTGCGCCATTCCCTTGCCTAAAGGATCAAATCGTAAAGAAGAGGTCCCGCCGCCTCCTAAAGCGTCATGACACAGAAAATTGAAGGCGTTTAAGCCAGGCAACTCAAATCGTTCGACCTCACCTTTGACGAGATGAGCTAGGTAAGCTTTGACTTTTTCAGCGGTGAGTTCGGCTCGAAGAATAGGCACAAGCTCAGGTTTGCGGGCAACGATGCCAATGTTGCAAGTGTTTCCCTTGTCACCGGAACGGCCGTATGCCACATCAAGCAAACTCACTTCAACCAACTCCCCATCGTTGACTGTTGACTGTTGATTGTTACCCACTGATTGTTGACCGGTCCCCAGCCCCCAG
>JANQSK010000310.1 GCA_028284105.1 Anaerolineae bacterium | reverse complement strand
GGTACTCTTTAGTGCATTCCTAAGATGACAGATAGATAACATTGATTTGAATGTTAAACGATTTTGACCTATAAATTTCCCCTTCTCTCAATTTTGTTTGAAAGCTGGAAAAATTTTTACATTGACTTCGGATCGGTTTGTGATCGCTACGGCCGTAAACTGTCCTCATCTTATTTAATTTGTGTGTATTTCAACTGGGGTGTCAAAGAATGTTGTTTAGCGGAATACATGCACCAATTTTGAGGAGTCAATATACATGTTCTTGTCTTTAAAAAAGCGGTTATCCATTTTTGTAGGGTTGTTATTGATAGGGATTCTCTTTTCAGCAGCACCCCCCGTTTTCGCGGCCAATAATCTCTTTGTGGATGCGACATCCGGTGTTGACAACTGGGGTGGGACTCCCAACGATTGCCGACAGACTATTTTGATTGGCATATTGACACCCCCTTGCCGTACATTAGCTCACGCAATCAGCCAATCTTCACATGGCGATACGATTCATGCGTCGGGTACTTTTTATGAGCATGATTTGGTCATCAACAAAAATATTACCATTGACGGTGGACGTATCATCGCCAATGGGATGGGGCGTCACGTTGAAATTCCATCTGGACGAAACGTGACGCTACAAAATATGTCCCTTTTTGATGGCGTTAGCACGGCCGGCGGTTCTGTTTTTAACGCAGGCTTTCTAACAATGGTTAGTGTGGAATTTCACGACAATAAAGCAGATCAAGGTGGGGCCATTTACAACGATATTGAAGGCACCTTGACCGCGACCTTTACTAATTTTGAAAACAATGTGGCCACAACTTTAGAAGGTGGGGCACTTTTTAATGAGGGCGATGCGTATCTCCACACTAATATATTTATCGAAAATGAGGCTGAAACGTTTGGTGGAACACTGTTTAATACCGAATATGGTTACACTCAATTTCTCGAGAGTCACATTTATAGAAGCGCGGCCGAAAATGGAGGCGCCATCTACAATATGATGGGAAAAGTGAGTTTTATTAATGGGGGAATTTTCGACTCGAATGCGACTGTTTCAGGTGGGGGCATCTTGAATGTACAAGGGGACCTTTTCCTTGAACGCAGTACGATTCAAGATAATGTCGCAGGACATGATGGTGGTGGACTATTTAGCTCTACGGATGGTGATGATGATGTAAACCTCTATCTCATGACGTTTCAGGGAAACACGGCCGAAAATTTTGGGGGTGGCGTTTACAACTTCTCTGCTAATTCCGTGATTGATATTTGGGGGTCTACTTTTGTAGGCAATCACTCTGAGCGGCGCGGTGGTGGGCTCTTTTTACTAGGAAATAGCCTTATCAACATTACGCCATTTGGTGAAGAAACATCCGAATTTAGAAACAATACGGCCGTGTTTTACGGTGGCTCAATTTATAGTGAAGCCAATGTCACCATTGAAGAAACGACCATTAAAACGAGCACAGCATGGGAAGGTGGGGCCGTTTATAGCACAAATAATGGGAGCTTAGTCATTGATCGCTCTGCACTGATCGAGAATGAGGCTCATTTTAGAGGTGGAGCCGTCTTTAATAACTCATTAGGCGATTTTATAACCGTGAACAGCACATACTCTGCAAATGACGCTTTGAGCTTCGGCGGGGCGGTTTATCACGAAGGGGCTTTAGCACGTGTGGCAAATGTAACGATGTATGGCAATATCTCCCTGAATGGGAGTGGTATCTTTACTGAGTCAACGGTTCAAATGCACAATAGCATCATCACCGCCAGCAGTACAACCGATTGCGGTGTAGCTGGGGCAGGGGCATTTTCAGGAATGCGTAACTTAGTGGATGATTTTGCGGCAGGGCCTTGTAGTGGCATTAGCCCCAACGCCATTACGCAAATTGATTCTGCCTTAACCGGTATTCCTGCTGTTCATACGATCAATGGATTAAGCAACGCCTACAATAACGGACACGGTTTTTGCCCAGACCCGCTTAATGGATTTGCTCCTTTGTTGGTTGATCAACAGGGGAACACGCGGGTTGGTGTTAATGTGCCTTGTGATATTGGGGCATTTGAACTGCACTAAGGGATTAACACCTAACAATTCATCGCGTTGAATATGGACTTAAAGATGTGGTGTGATAGGGTTTTTGCTTATCATGCCGCTTCTTTTTTGATTGGGTTAGAAACGGCCGTTTTCCTCCAAAGACTCCATGCGACGAATACCCATTCGGTCTAAGATGAGCCGAACGCGTTTGTGTGTTTTATCTTTTTCAGGATGAAATGAACGATAGCGAGACACGATATTGAGGTGATACACCTTGTGGCATTCTACGGGAATTAGTTCATCGTTTGCGAGTACGTGCCGTTGCTGAACAGGTTCGGCCATCTTGTTGAGATAGGCGCGGATATCATAACGAAGAATATCATTGATACCGCTAATCTGCATCGCTTCTCCAAATATCTTTTTAAACACATTTGAATACAGAATGATCTCCTTCGAATGGCGAATAATATTTTCACCACGCCCATCATTGTCAAGCGTGCTGAATTGATCTTGGTTTCGCATTTGCCGAACGAGTCGAGGTAACTGCTTTTCAGAAACAAAATCAACCTTTTCTTTGAGCATGCCTAACTTGACCCCATCTTGCGTTCGGATCGTTATTTTTCGGTCGTGAAGGAAAGATTGCAGCCTTTGCGCAAAAAGATCACGGCCGATTTCTTTGATGCGATCTTTAAACATATAACCAACCACCAAAGCAATAAAGAGTGGAAATGTGAAGTTCCCATAGCGAGCTTGAAAGAGAAAAGCGATGGCTGTTGCAAAGATCATAGCGATGCCTGCCGCAATCGATTGGGCTAAATGCGTCCAAGATTGTCCGTCAGGCTTGACATCGACCCGCAAAAACAGCACGCTGGCCGCATACTTTTTCAAAACGGATGCCCGATAGAGATAGGTTTCGTTGTCCTCTCCTTCCTTTAAAATGGACTCATACCCAAAATGACGACGGTGCTTTGTTTCGGCTTTGATTTGCTCCACAATGCGCTGTTTAAAGTCAGGCTTAGCGCTTTTCTTGGAGTAAGAATCAACGATCTCAGCGAGGTCTACCAAGCCTTCTTCAACCAAGATGCTAATGGATTCATCCGTGAGGCGATACGCTGCCAGTAAGGTGTCAGCCACGTGTGGGAGGTTGAATGTAGCAAAAAGATCGCGGTAGCTGTCACAGATTTTTTGGGTTGCTGTAAGAAACTCCTCTACTAAATTATCAACGACTAAATAGACCTTCCCATCGGGCGAAATATCATCGATACGCATGGAAATGTGTTGTAAATGTTCTCGAATGGCACTATTGAGCATGGCGGCAAGCAGCTTGAAATTGGTGTTCAAGGGTTTGAGTTGAGTGTCATCATTGACCCAATCCGTTTGGCTTGTGATTTTCGCTATTGTGGTTAAGGGTGAGAGCTGGCTTTCCGTAAAGTCCCGAAGCAGCATGGTCGGGGTCTTAAGACGTATATAATTTTGTTTATCCCGATAGAAATCATTTTGACTGTAGCTGTCTTCTGAAACGCCTAACGTTTGGGGAGCAAAGATATACGTCTCCACAACATATCTTGTTTTTACACCTTCAATCAGCTCATAGTCCAATTTCATTTCAACTTGATATTGGTCATGGGCTCGAACGCCTTGTTCAATTGATTCGATAGTGGATTGCATAAACTATCCCTCTTAAATATACGATTGCAACAGGTCTTGAGAAAAGGTGATGTGATACTCAATCTTACTCAACTGTGACATATTGATTGAGTTCGATTTCCTCTAATTGTATGGTTTGACCATCTGGGGCTGAAATGGTGAGCAAAACTGGCGTTTTGTTTTCCCCTAATCCAAAATGGAATCGTGGGTCTTCTGAGGCGAGATAGCTGGAGCCAATACGTGCCTCACGACTGAGTGCGGTGCCATCTGCAAAGCTTAGTGTGAGCAATGTTCCCGGCTGAATCTCAGGCACAATCAAACCGAGCCAATTTTGGGGTTGACTTTGGTTTTCAAGCAGAACGACCGGGCCGCTAATTTGATTGATTGCAATATCTAAATCACCATCATTATCAAAGTCTGCCACAGCACTGCCGCGGGCCATCAATGGTCCTAAATCCGTTTGGCTAAGACCCACTAATGATGTCCAATCTCTGAACTGTCCAGGTTTTTCTTCAGCGTGTAAATTCCCATACAGGCGCACCAGCTGCGCATCTTCTGCGAAATCCGTCACGGGGACATGTCCGTTGACAACGAGCAGATCTTCGTCTGAATCATTGTCAAAATCACCCCATGCGGTTCCCCAGCCTGTGATGTTATTGCCAAGCCCGCTGATGCCAATACGAAATGTGCTGTATCGAAAGTTGAGACTGTCGGTGTCATCAAGTTGATTTTGGAAGAGGGCGTTAAGCTCAGTATCCCAATTGGTGACGAGGAGATCAAAACGGCCGTTATTATCATAATCTCCTGCCGCAATCCCCATGCCGCTGCCTGAGTCATTGGTACCCGAACTTTGACTAACATCCTCAAAATAAAAACCAATGTCACTGCCATCTTGATGGGTGGTATAGAGCCGATTGGGATGCCCATCATTGGCAATATAGAGATCGAGGTCACCATCTGCATCAAAGTCACTGAATAGAGCGCCAAGACTACGTTCCTCTTTCATGAGTCCAATTTGCTCGGTGATTTCTGTAAATGTGCCATCCCCATTATTGAGGTAAAAGTGATCGGCTAAACCATAAAAATCTTGGGGAAAAGCGCCAACAGGCTTCTCGATTTTATTTTCCAAATTGATATAAGACGTTACAAATAGATCGAGCCAGCCATCTTGATTGATGTCTCCCACTGCGGCTGAAGCATTCCATTCTGTCGCGGCAACGCCAGCTTGTTCCGCACCTTCTAAAAACGTGCCGTTTCCTTGATTCCAAAGAAGTGCATTGGGGCCATCGGCCGTGATGTACAGATCTGTCCAGCCATCTTGATCGAAATCTGCTGCAACACAGCCATTTCCTCGTAAAGCGAGATCGCTGCCGCTCTCTTCGCTGACATCAATAAATGCGCCGTTATTGTTTTTATAAAGTCGGTTGTGAGGGTATCCATCTTTGGTGCCCCAATACGGCCGTTCTGCCAAAGAGTGACTGTTCACTAAATAGAGATCAAGCCAGCCATCTCGGTCAAAATCTATCCAGCAAAGCCCTGCTCCCATCATAGCGACGGGGTCTTTTGAGATGGCGAGCGTAAATGCTTGATGTTGAAAATCAAGCCCCACTTCTTCAGCCCGATTGACCAATTGAAGCGGAAATTGTGGCTCAGCGGCTTCAGGCTCTGGTGGTGGTGGTTCACCTAACAGGGTTGTGATTGAAGTGGAATCATCGATTTGTTGGATGCCTGAAATTTGAAGAACACGTCCGCTAAATATTTCAGTGATCAGTAAACGGCCGTTTGTATCAAAAGCGATTGAGCCGGGAAAGTTAAGCTCGGTGAGCACAACAGTTTTCTGACCCAGTGAAGTGACCTTGCTCAGTTGTCCCGTAAATGGCAAATAATCTTGCCCTGTAAAACAGTCTCCGCCTTCACGGAACTGAGCAAATTCTAGTAACCACAGGGTGCCATCTGCATCCTGCGTGACGTCAATGGGCATACTGAGCCCATCAATTACCGTCCGCTGATTCCGTGACTCATCAATAGCGACCAGTTGGCCTAAGGTTGCGGGATAAGGGCAGCCTGTGGTTAATGTCACCAAAAATTCACTGTCAGAGCGCATAATCCCTGTTGGAACTGGATCAACAAGCGGTTTTCCTTCTGCATTATTTTCAAGTAAATCAAAGCGGTGGAAAAAGCGGGTGCGACCATCTTCGGTTAGACCTGCGACGCCATTTTCGGTCGCATCCGACACGATCGGTTGCCCCTCAGCATCAAAGGTCATATCAAATGGATTGCGAAGCTGGACGGCGTTTAGTGGCGTCATGACCGGTGTGGCGTCAACAAGGCTAAACGGAGAATCAGGAAGGGATATCGAATCGTTTAACTCCAACGGGAGGGTTGCGAGATGTCCCAAATTAAAGTGGCTTGTATACACAGTGCCATCTTGCCATTTCACAAAAGGAACGCCTGATAGGTCACCTGCATCACGGCTGCTTGGCACATCTGAGAGGAAACGGCCGTTTTGCCCATCAGGCAGCAAGAGTGTAATCCCGGCG
>JANQSK010000292.1 GCA_028284105.1 Anaerolineae bacterium | reverse complement strand
TAAATTTGAAACGGAGAATGATATGACCAGTCGCAAAGCAATTGATGAGATTCTATTAGACATCCAAAAGGTTTTTGAACATCATTCAGTTCCAATTCAATCCATTAATCTGGACATTTCTTTATTAGACGAGGATTTTTCTAAAATCATTTCAAATCACTACTCTTATAGCATTGGGTATGCTTCAAGCAGTCGAATCTTCAATAACATTTCGTCTACAATCGTATTGAAACGTCGAATTCCATTTCAAACATTGGTTGATTGGCTTCAACAAAACGCATTGCCACTGTTCAAAAATTTAGCGGATGACGTTGAGTCAACGTTCCCTCATGTAAAAACCTATTTGGATATTGATTACTTCGAAGGAGATCACCCCATTTATCAAGGACATTTCATCTATGAACTCGCCTTGTCTTGTCGGCATCAAGATAAACCTGAAATTGATGAAAGCAACACAGTTTTAATGCGCTTTGGCGTTCTTCAAACAAGTGAAGCCGACTATCCTGTCGTGTCTGGCTTTGTCGGTTGGCTAACTGATCCCGAAAGCGGTGATAGCTGGGGAGTAAGAACATCAACGCATTACAATCAAATAAAACAAGAAGCAACACAAGCAAATTATGAAGACTTTGAGTCTGGTCTAAAAAATCTAAAATGGTCTTTATTACAAGAAGTTAAAAAGATTAAAAAGTAATTCTTCACTTTTCCAGCAAACTACAAACTGCATATTAATTCAATAGAAATTGGCACCTTCATTTGTCAAGAATTTGGCTCTTGTGATTGGTCCACCTTGTTGATATATTTACGCAAATTAGCTAGAGGAAATCGCTAGAGGCAAACGTAAAGCCCATTCATATTGCCACACTCTACACTCTAGCCTCACAGGAGGAGTTTCATGAGCAAGACAATCCCTACCCATTCGCAGGTTGTCATTATTGGGGGCGGTATCATCGGCTGTTCGATCGCCTATCACCTCACCAAAGTCGGCATCACCGACGTCACTCTGCTTGAGCGAAAAACATTAACTTCAGGTACCACTTGGCACGCTGCGGGTTTGGTCGGTCAGCTAAGAGCGACCCAAAATATGACCAAACTGGCCCAATATACCTCGAATCTTCTCGCCAGCTTGGAAGAAGAGACGGGTCAAGCGACCGGCTTTATTCAAAATGGCTCAATTTCTGTTGCCAGCAATCAAGAGCGTTTTGAAGAGCTGAAGCGCGGGGCTTCAATGGCAAAGGTGTTTGGTTTAGAAGTGGAAGTGATTACCCCAGCTGAAGCGTCAGCCTATTGGCCGCTAATGAATGCGTCAGACATTGTTGGGGCGGTTTGGCTGCCAGGAGACGGCCGTACCAATCCAGCAGACACGACCCAAGCCTTTGCCAAAGGGGCAAAAATGGCGGGTGCCCAAATCTTTGAAGGCATTAAAGTCACCAATGTGCATCAGAAAAACGGCCGTGTGACGGGCGTCTCAACTGACCAAGGAGACATCTCCTGCGAAATCGTCGTGAACTGTGCGGGGATGTGGGCACGTGAAGTGGGCAAATGGGCTGGCGTGAATGTCCCCCTCCATGCGGCTGAACATTTCTACATCATCACAGAGCCTATTGAAGGATTGCAAAAAGACCTCCCCACCCTTCGTGACCCCGGTGGCTACACCTACTATCGCGAAGAAGTAGGCGCAATTTTGGCAGGTTTCTTCGAACCCAACGCCAAACCGTGGGGGATGAAAGGCATCCCAGATGAAGCTGAGTATATTCGTTTGGCCGAAGATTGGGATCATTTAGATACGGCGCTTAATGCCATGGTGCACCGCATGCCCGTCACCGAAACCGCCGGTATTCACACCTTCTTTAACGGACCAGAAAGCTTCACCCCTGACGACGCGTATCATCTTGGTGAATCCCCTGAATTGAAAAACTTCTACGTGGCCGCAGGCTTCAACTCAATTGGTATTCAATCTTCTGGTGGCGCAGGGAAAGTGTTGGCTGACTGGATTAAAAACGGACATCCCCCAATGGATTTATGGGATGTGGATATTCGTCGCAACATGCCATTCCAAAACAACAGCCGTTATCTTCACGACCGCACCACCGAAGGGTTGGGCTTGCTCTACGATATGCACTGGCCATTCAAGCAGTTCAAAACAAGCCGCTATGTGCGTAAATCTCCCTTCTTTGACCGCATGAAAGCCAAGAATGCCTGCTTTGGCACAGCCGCTGGCTGGGAACGGCCGAATTGGTTTGCCCCTGAAGGTGTGCCACCCGAGTATGAATACTCCTATGGCCGCCAAAACTGGTTTGACTACTCAGCCGAAGAGCACCATGCCGTGCGTAACAATGTTGGCGTCTTTGACCAAACCTCGTTCTTGAACTTCCGCATGCAGGGGAAAGATGCCGTTCACGTTCTCAATCGCGTTTGCGGAAATCAGATAGATATGCCGGTTGGAGATGTTAAATACACCCAAATTTTGAACAATCGTGGTGGCATCGAATCAGACGTCACCGTGGCACGCTATGCAGAAGACGATTTTATGGTCATCGATGCGTATGCTTTCCAAACGAAAACATTCCACTACCTACGCCAAGCCATTCGAGATGGGGAACACGCTTTCCTCACTGATATGACTTCAGCTTATGCCATGCTTGGCGTCATGGGGCCAAAATCGCGTGATTTGTTGAGTAAACTCACCAATGCGGATCTCTCTAATGAAGCATTCCCATTCGGCTCTACTCAAAAAATCGAACTGGGATATGCCTATGCCCAAGCCACCCGCATGACTTACGTTGGTGAGCTCGGCTGGGAATTGCTCATTCCGACTGATTTTGCCCTCCACGCCTATGACATGTTGGTTGAAGCGGGTGAAGAGTTTGATCTCAAACATTGCGGCATGCACGCCATGAATTCACTTCGCATTGAAAAAGGGTATCGTCACATGGGGCACGACATTTCAGATGAAGACACCCCCAT
>JANQSK010000290.1 GCA_028284105.1 Anaerolineae bacterium | reverse complement strand
ATGGGGGTTGCCGGCCCATTTGATGAAAGTGGCAAGATGACGCTGGTGGTGCCTTCTCAACTCCGTGACCATTTAGGGGGTATCCAACGGACAGAGGATGGGGCTGAGGTGGCTTGGACTTTGGAATTAAACGGCCGTCTTCTCACCAACATTTACGCCCTCCCCTTGGACGATGGGCAGCTTGCCCTCGGTGTCGGCACTGACGATAATAGCTTGCGTATTTGGCAACCCAACACAACACCATGATAAAACATATCGACCATATTCAGCTGGCAATGCCGGCTGGCCAAGAAGATGAAGCGCGACGCTTCTTTATTGATATTCTCGGCTTCGTTGAAATTGAAAAACCAGAGCCCATGCGTTCTCGTGGTGGTGCTTGGTTTCAATCAAGCGCGGTTCAACTCCATGTCGGTGTTCAATCCGATTTCACACCTGCGACAAAGGCACACCCTGCGTTTCTTGTTGAAGATTTGGCACAATTACACCAGCACTTAACCAAACACGATGTACCCATCAAACACGACCCTGGCACGCCAAATGCACCACGTTTTTTTATCAATGATCCTTTTGGCAATCGAATCGAATTTATTCAAGAAGGGCATGGGTTTAATGCCCATTCCTGACAAAAACTTATGAAAAAAGCTCCAATCATCATCGGTGCGGATCATTTTGATAAACGGCCGTATTTTTTGCGTTATGATTTCTTGAAATATGCTGGGTTCGTATCGCCGCCTTATCTTTCATTAGGTAACTCTAACCCCATGTTTTGTACGAAAAAGTCTGAAGGTTAATCATGATTTCTGAAGAAACACGACCGTTTCCCATTCTCAAAACATCGCGTCTCACGCTGCGGGAGATTACGCCTGCAGACGATCCCCAAATATTTGAAAACTTTTCGAATCTTGACGTCATGCGTTTTTATGATTCCCGCCCTATCACCTTAGAAGAGGAGGGTGTCAAAATTAGAGAAAGACTCCAGCAGCAATATTATCGCAATCGCGGCATCCGCTGGGCAATTACGCTCACTGAGCAAGACAAACTACTTGGCACTATCGGTTTCCACACCCTCAAAAAGAAAATCAAGAAAGCCGAAATTGGGTATGAGCTGCATCCAGATTTTTGGAAGCAGGGTATCATGAGTGAAGCCATACGCCCTGTCATTGCACACGGGTTTGGAGATATGCAATTTAATCGTATTGAAGCCCGCATTGTAGTCGGCAATTATGGTTCAGCTAAAGCAGCCAAAAACAACGGATTCCAATCTGAAGGAGTCCTTCGTCAAGTCAGTATCCGTCATGGACAGTATGAAGATATGGAAATTTTCTCAATCTTGAAAGAAGAGTGGAATAGTAACCAAACGAGGTCATCATGAGTTATCCCAAAGTGAAAGTTGCTGTTGTTCAAGCAGCCCCCGTTTTATTTGATAGAGAAGCAACGGTTGAAAAGGCATGCCGTCTCATTGAAGAAACCGCCAAGGAAGGTGCCCAATTGATCTTGTTCCCAGAGGCGTTTATTCCTTGTTACCCAAGGGGATTGGGTTTCGGAACGGTGGTTGGCAGTCGCAGTGAAGACGGCCGTTTAACCTGGCAGCGTTATTTAGAAAACAGCGTTGAAATCCCAAGTCCCGCTACTGAAAAATTAGCGTCTGCTGCCAAGAAAGCAAATGCATACGTCATCATGGGTGTTGTCGAGCGAGACTCAACAAGTCAGGGAACATTGTACTGCACCACGCTCTACTTTGGCCCCGATGGCACTCTCCTTGGAAAGCATCGCAAAATCAAACCTACTGCCGCTGAACGCCTCATTTGGGGAGAAGGAGATGGCAGCACACTTACCGTCATTGATACCCCTTACGGCAAAGTTGGAGGGCTCATTTGCTGGGAAAACTATATGCCCCTTGCCCGAACAGCGATGTATCAAAAAGGGGTTGAGCTTTATCTAGCACCCACCGCTGATTCGCGGGATACCTGGCAAGCCACCATGCAACACGTCGCCCAGGAAGGACGTTGCTTTGTCCTGGGTTGCAATCAATTTGTCACCAAATCGATGTATCCAGAAGATCTCGTTGGGCTTGAAGACCTTAACAATCAACCTGAAATCATGTGTCGAGGGGGTTCCGTTATTGTGTCACCACTTGGTAAGGTGATAGCAGGCCCGTTATGGGATCAAGAAGGGTGCCTCTTTGCTGACCTAGATCTTGCTGAAGTAGCGCAAGGTAAGCTCGACTTTGATGCAGTAGGCCACTACAGTCGCCCAGACATTTTTCAGCTCATCGTAAACGAAAGTAATCATCAAAGATAACAAATTTCCAAATTGCCTCTTGACTCTCGGGTTACCCAAGGGATTACGCTTCCGTCATGTTTAAAATCGGCGAGTTCTCCAGATTATCCAAAGTGACGATTGATACCCTGCGGCATTATGATGCCATTGGTTTGCTCAAGCCTGTACACATCGATCCGTTTACCGGGTATCGATATTACTCGGCTCGGCAGTTGGCTCCGCTCAACCACATTCTCATGCTCAAAGAGCTTGGTTTTCCACTCAAAGAAATCACTCACATGATGAAAGCCAATCTCACGACTGAAGAATTAATGGGGTTGCTTAAAGTGCAGCTGACCCAAGCAGAGCGTGAGCTTGAGCTCACATCGTCACGTGTGGAGAAGCTGCGAGACCGCCTCAATCATCTTATGATGGAGGATCAACTCATGACATACGAGGTAACTATCAAATCATTTGAAGCTTGCACAGTGGCAGAAGTACGCGAAATCGTTCCAACAGTTGAGCAAATGCCCGAACGATGTGGCACACTGTTCAATCAAATAGCTGGCTGGTTGGTTTCGGAATCCCTGCCAATTGGGGTACCCATGACAACCTACTTTAATGAAGGCCATTCCAAAAAACAGATCGACATGGCTTGTGCCTTCACGATTCCAACAAATAAAAACAGCAATCTGCCACAACCACAAGCACCTATCCAACTTCGAGAATGTGACCCTATTCCACATATGGCTGTCACCGTCGTAACCGATGATTTTTATAAAAAAGTCGAGGGTTTAACACCAGCCTATCAAGCGATGGGGCAATGGATCGAAAATAATGGGTACGAAATTTGCGGACCGCAAAGAGAACTGTTTTATAGCTCAGTGGAACAAGGGGATTTAACGGCCGAAATTCAGATTCCTGTGCAAAAATCAAACAATAATTAGGTAAAAAGGCAATAAATCAAACAAATTCTCTCCTAATCGCTCATTCTTCATGAATATCCAGTGAATCCAGCCAAAAATAAAATATTTTTTATAGACTAGATTTGTTTCATTCAGTACTATGGTACTAGATTTGCTTCGTTTGAAGAGGGAACCCCTCCCCCCAAAACTGGCACGAGAGAAACGCGACTGGAACGACGCGAAGCAGATTCAGGGAGTATCCTCCTCCCCTCGATTTAGGATATAACCGTTACTAAAAACCTCCTCCGGGAGGTTTTTCTTTTTTCTCGGTCAGTACAAACTTACTAAACCCATCCTCCCTGTTTTCAAGTATTGTTTAGGAAGGTAAACGTAAAGAAGTCAATAAATTAAATTTTGGCAAAAGCATTCTGTTTCATTTGGAAAACGAAATTTAATTTTTGATCAATTTATTCAACTTTTTTCGTTCACTTAAACTGTTCCAATCGATTTAAGTACACAGACTAAGAATCTATCTTAAGTTCAATGTACTCATCCAAATCCTGTGTAGGATCAATCCTGACTTTGATAAACAAATCCGTTTATCGGGAGGCCTCTGTGCAAGCAAAAATGAAACCGTATCTTTTTATCATTCTTTTTACTCTTTTATCATTACCTTTACTTTCTGCCATGACCCCTTCGCATGAGGTTCAAGGCGGATTGCCCGTTCGCCCAACGGCCGTTCCTGTTATCAATCCTGGAGCACTCATCACACTTGAGCTAGACAGCACCTACAATGGATATTGGACCCAAGTGCAATGGCAAAATCCGACAACAGAAGAGTGGTTTGATGTTGATGGGTGGCGTGGACATGTCGATCAAAGCGGAAATGTAACGTGGTGGGTAGCCCCTTCTGATTTAGGAAGCGGCCCATTTCGGTGGCAAGTCTTCACTAATGAAGGAGATGCATCTCCTGTCATGACAAGTGATAATTTCAATTTGCCTACGGCGCGTTCACTGACCGTTTCAATTGATGAAAATTAGGAAATTATTACTCTAAAAAGTGTTGGCTGTCATGAGGTCGATTTGACAATTTGGCAGCCAACTTCGCTGGGGTGATCTTGCACGATTGTCTGTCCATCCAAAGACCAAATGGCTAAAAGGATCGCAATATCACCCCCGGCAGTAATAAACATTGCAAACCCGTAAAGCAGAAATCCCCAATTCCCCAAAAGAATCCCAATCACCGCAGGAATCAGACCCAGTATGATCCCAGGCAGCGCAACGGCCGTTTTATAGGCAGACGCCGTCATGGGGGCTTTACAATGCGCATAGGGTGCCAGCCCTTTCCAGCTAAAGCCAAACTTCACATCAGACCAGCTCACCTTGCCAACGGCCGTATATCCAACCCCGTGTAATAGTTCGTGAATAAAAATGCTGATCAGAAAAACAAAAAACACCCCAAACAAACCAAGGGTCGAAAAGAAGCGTAATGGATCCGTTGGAAATTCCCCCCATAGCCAAAAATAAGGAGCAAAAAAGAGGGCAAACGAAATGGGAATAATCAAAAAGGCGATGACGTTTGCCCAACCAAATGAAATCGTTCTATCTTCAAGTTCTACAGAGGGTTCAAGCGGTTCAATGGCTTCAACGGTTTCCTCGGCTTCAGACGATTGCATATCCAATCGCAAATATTGATTAAAGAACGTCAGCATTTTTTGGATGTACTGTTCAGGATTAGCTCGGATTGTGCGTGTATCTCGAGCAATGGGTACGTGCCAAAATGTCTTGGGGTCAACGGCCGTTTCAACAAGTCGCTCACTGACTCGATAGCCCATTCCTTGTCCACCAGCCATAGCAAGTAGCGGTCGTGGTGCTAATCGAGCGGCAACGGCCGTATTGGCTTGAATGGGTGGCAGTTTTGCAAAACAGTTCGCCACACGCATCACCAATCGCTGATAAGGCCAATGCAAAATGCGAGCAATTAAGGATTGTGTATCAGGGATATCCTCTTCTGTGGCAAGCTTTATTCCGTCTATCACAATGGCCCGAATTGCCACCGATTGGGTAGCCGCTTGAAGCGCAAACATCGCCCCCACCCCTTCACCTAACATGCCAATACCGGCATCATGTACATCACGACGTTTACGCAGCCAAGCAACGGCCGTTAACAGATCATCAACCAATTTTTGGCTTCGCCCAAACTTTTCACCACCGCTGTGACCATGCGCCCGCAAATCAAGCATCAGCACACCATAACCTGAGCGAATCAGTGCCTCAGCTTGTTGAACCATCGCCAATCGATTCAAACCATAATCATGCACAAGCAAAACGGCTGCCCCATTTTGAGACGCCACATACCAGCCGATTAGGGTCACGTTGTCACGCGTTTTGAGTTTGACATCTTCATAAGAAACCCCTAATGATGTCGGGGTAAAGAATGACACGCGCATACGGCGAGGATAGGCAAACCGAAATCCCAAATAAAATGGCCGAACAATCAGATAAGAGACAAACAAAGAAAGGATCAATATTTGCGAGTTAGACATGATTTAGTTGATTGTGATAAGGCCCTGCTGGGCAGCAATCGAGACGGCTTCGGTACGGTTGGTGGCGTTGAGCTTCGACAAAATTGCACTAACGTGGAACTTGACGGTACGTTCGCTAATAACGAGCTTGGCTGCAATCTCCTTATTTTGTAGACCGTGTGCTAAGTGACCAAGCACTTCCTGCTCTCGGGGAGTCAATGGCTCATATTGATTTGGGGTGTTTTCTTGACTTAGTTG
>JANQSK010000289.1 GCA_028284105.1 Anaerolineae bacterium | reverse complement strand
AAGCAGCCGTGTTGGATCTTGTTAATGTGCTGCGTAAAGAGTTTGATACGGCAATCTTACTTATTAGTCATAATATGGGGATTATTGCTCGTGTAAGCGACCGCGTTGGTGTGATGTATGCGGGCGAGCTCATTGAGATGGCGGATGTGCATGAGATTTTCAAAAATCCTCGTCATCCATATACGCAAGGTTTGATTCGCTGTTTGCCCAAATTGGGTCGTGGTAAAGCGGAAAGCGTGCTTTATCCGATTCGTGGTCGAGTCCCTGATCCAAAAGATTTACCCCCAGGGTGCTTATTTGCACCTCGTTGTGATTATGTGCGTGATGCGTGTAATGCTGAACGCCCAGAATTACGCAGTTTGAGTGAGGGGCACGTAACACGCTGCATTTTCTCTGAGGAGATTGTGGCTGAAGATTGGACGCCTCCACCTGGATTAGTGCCTATCTTTGAGGAAAAGACCGAATCAGATGAAATGGCTGATATGCTGCTGAGTATTAACAATCTCCAAACCTACTACCCACATGGAAGTACTTTCCTTGGATTTGGAGAAAAGGAATATGTTAAAGCGGTTGATGACGTCTCGTTTGATGTGTTCAAGGGCAAAACGTTGGGTGTCGTTGGTGAATCAGGTTGTGGTAAGTCCACACTTATAAAAACGATTATTGGTCTTGAAGAGAAGACGGGTGGAGATGCTGTTTTTAATGATACAGACATCGGGAATCGTGTAGCTCGTCGTGATTTAGCGACCATTCGCGAACTTCAGATGGTGTTCCAAAATCCAGACTCGACGATGAATCCAAGTTATTCGGTGGGTAGGCAGATTGAACGGCCGTTACGCCGATTCCAAACTGTGCCCCCTGAAGAGATTCGCAATGAAGTGATTCGTCTGTTGCGGGCTGTAAAGCTTGATGAGTTTTATTATGATCGTCTACCCCGACAGTTGAGTGGTGGTGAGAAACAACGTGTTGGTATTGCCCGTGCCTTGGCTGGGCGACCTGACTTGGTACTGTGCGATGAACCAGTCTCTGCATTGGATGTATCAGTTCAGGCAGCGGTAATCAACCTTTTGCTTGAAATTCAGAAAGAGTTCGGCACGACCATGATTTTCATTGCGCATGATTTGAGTGTGGTGCGCTTCTTCTCTGACTTTATTGCTGTGATGTATTTGGGTCAGATTGTGGAGATTGGACCGGCCGATGAAATTTATAAGCCGCCCTATCATCCATATACTGAAGCATTGCTTTCGGCCGTACCAATCCCTGATCCGTCTGTACGGCAGGCCGAAATTCGCTTGGAAGGCTCTGTGCCAAGTCCATTGAATCCCCCAAGTGGTTGCCGCTTCCATACTCGTTGCCCTCGCAGATCGATGCTACCGAACAATGGAGCAATTTGTGAACAAGAGGTGCCACCATGGCGTGAAGTTGGAGAGGGTCATCGCATCTTCTGCCACATCCCGCTTGAGGATTTGAAGCAGGTAGACCCAGTTGTTCATACTGCGGATATTGCAGTTGTCGATTAAAGTAAAAAGCCCCGATTATCGGGGCTTTTTTTATTCATGACTTTGAAGACTTATTCAATCAATCGCATGATGGCTAAAGTATCAAATGGTGCGGATGAGGGACCACCCAGATCTACAAATTCAACATGCCATTTGGGGTCTCGTTCAAAAATGTCAACATATTTGCAATTGTAATAGAAAAACCGGACGTTTTGGGTGGATTTAAATTGCCGTTTGATTTGCTCATTAAATTTCCTAACGACGTCACGTTTAAATGGATTGTAAAAGTAAAAGAGAGTCCCATCATCTGGAAGGCTTTCAATTGCATTTCCTTGAATGATGGTCACATTCGGGAATCTTTGTAATCGGACGCTAGTTTTTGATGCGATTTCTTCTGATAACTCAATTCCAATCATTTTATTTTTGGGATGATGTTGGAGCCACCAGTTAATAACACGGCCGTTTCCACACCCCACATCTACAAGAATATCATCATCATTGATTCGATTTTTAAATATCCGAGACAAAGCTTCATAGTCTGAATTTTCAGTGGGTTTTATTTTTTGAAGGTAGGTGCCGCCTAATACTTTGCCAAACCGTAAATCCATGACAAGGTTTCGCACAATGCGGCTTCCTCGTATTATTGTGCTTGATAGATGAGCCATTTGATTCCTTTCCAATTCGATAAGATACAGCAATCAATCCTTTTAAATTTAATGACACACAACAAGATTGATTGATACCAATGTAGGAACCAAGGGTTACGACTTTCCTAAACAAAAAGCCGATTTCTCTTAAACTTTTCTTAAAAATTTTTCGGGAAGAAGTTATTTAAGTAGAACGATAAAATACGACGCTATTCAAGCTCATTTCTTAGCTGTATAAGGTCATCTAACCCACGTCTGTGCAAGATTTCGGTAATGAGAAGATATAGTCTATGCGCTTCATGATCGCCCATCCAATAGGCGATCTTATCACGCTCTTTGTGAATGATATTGACACTAGGGCGAAACTCTTGATCTTGATTGTGTTTGAATTTTTCATAAGAGAGGCGCCAGATATCACCGATAGGAATACTTTTAGCTCGAAATGCAAAAAGCCCATCATATTGCAGTGAAATGTTACTATCGTCAATAACTACAGATTCAGTCCATGTTAAGCGGAGAATATGGAATAGATTGTAAAAAATGCCAGTCCAGCAAGCCAAAACAATGATCGCTGAGAAGGTGACGCCCCCTCTATCGGGTGGATTAAATGAAAATAGAATCAGCTCAGACCATAGGCGGTAGCTTAAGAAAATTCCCACAGGCAGAAGGAGAAATAGCCAAAATCCAATCGTTAAATAAACACGGTTATTTCGCGGTAAATTTTTGTTTGTCCAAGAGATCACATCACGGCCGTTTTCTGACCGATAAAAGCCACCTTGGAATGGTTCCTGTGGGATTGATTGGGTGGGATTTAGCATAAGCTGCGCCTTTACAGTTTCGTGTCATCAGTTAAGTGGGTTTCTCAAAATTGAGTTACTGATACACCAATTCCTAAATATACCAAGAGAAGTGCCTTCCTATCAACTGCAGCCGTTAAATTTTATTTCCTGCTCAGATTGTTAAAACCCAGCCGCAGCGGTTGTCCATGCTGGACCTGCTCCTGCGTGTAAAAGACCTGTTTTTAAATCACGATGGATGCCTGCAATACGGCCGTAATAGTTGCTTCCCGGTGTTTCAACAGTCACCTCCACATCGTGTCCCAATTCGGCGAGCTTTTGTTGGACATCAACAGGGATGCGGCTATCAACGGCCGTTTCATGCCCCTGACAATGAACGCGAGGGGCATCAATAGCTGCCTGGATAGGAAGGTCAAAATCCATATGATGAAGGAAGGCATGCAGC
>JANQSK010000171.1 GCA_028284105.1 Anaerolineae bacterium | reverse complement strand
GCCAGCCGGCGAACTCATAGAACGAATTGATGGAGACATTTCAAACCTCGCTGAATATTTTTCAGATTTGGTCGTCACCGTTTTTGCAAACATTCTGTTGGCAGGAACCATATTGATTTTGCTCTTTCGAGAAGATTGGCGATTCGGCGTCATTGGATTGGTGTATGGCGTGGCCTTATTTACGATTTTGCGTGCCATTCAAGATCGCATCGTGGGCTATTGGAAAGGGGTTCGGGAAGCATTTACCAATCTTTTTAGCTTTTTAGAAGAGCGGCTTGGCGGGCTTGAAGATATCAAAGCCAATGGGGGCGATGATTTTGTGATGCATCGCTTGCTCAATTTAAACAAAGGCACCTATAACGCACGCGTTAAAGCTGAAACAATGGGGCAAGTTTCTTTTATCTCGAGTTATTACCTCTATGTGTTGGCGTTGGTGGCTGCCCTTTGGTTTGGCGTCCAGCTCTTTTTACAGGGAGAGATGACAACAGGCGGTATCGTTCTGCTCATCACCTATTTTGGCCTCTTAGAAAAACCATTCAACGCCATCCGGCGGGAAATTGAAACGTTCCAACGTGCTTTAGCCAGCATTGGGCGTATTCAAAAGCTCTTTGGGATTGAACCAAAAATTGTGGAGCGAGGAACGGCCGTATTGCCGCAGGAACCACCCGTTGTGTCATTCGAAAAAGTCTCATTCCGATATAAGGACCAGCAATCCAAAATCACCGAAGCTCAGCAATCTGAGAATGGACTAAAGGCTACGCCTGTACTCGATCATGTTCATTTTGAGCTGGGTCAAAATCGCATTCTCGGTGTGCTTGGTCGAACAGGGAGCGGTAAAACGACCCTCACTCGCCTCCTCTTCCGGCTATATGATGTCGATGAAGGGCGCATCACCTTCAATGGTGTCAACATTCAAGACGTTCCACTTAATGATTTGCGCCAATTCGTCGGATTGGTGACCCAAGATGTTCAGCTTTTTGAAGCCACCATACGTGATAACCTGACACTCTTTCGAAACTACAACCCAGCAAATACGCCCATCACAGATGACGAGATTTTGAAAGCGTTGTCGTTGTTAGGGCTGGATGAATGGCTCCATAGTTTGGAAAATGGACTAAACACAAGACTTCAAGCAGGTGGGAAAGGGTTATCTGCCGGTGAGGCCCAGCTTGTGGCGCTCACACGCGTCTTTCTGCGAAATCCGCAGCTGGTTATTCTGGATGAAGCCTCTTCAAGGCTTGATCCGGCGACGGAACAGCTATTGGAAAAAGCAATCGACAGGCTTCTCGAAAATCGAACAGGCATCATTATTGCCCATCGATTGGCAACAGTTCAACGGGCTGACGATATTTTGATTTTGAAAAACGGCCGTATTCAGGAGTTTGGAGAACGTGTTTTGCTTGCTAACGATTCGAATTCGGAATTTGCAGAGCTTTTACGCGTTGGTTTGGAAAATGAAGAGGTGCTCGTATGACAACAGACCCAATACCCGTCTGGAAAGCCACTTGGGAGCTTATTAAGTTCCGCCCCAAATATTTAGCTATCAATATGGCCGGCAGTGGCTATTTTGTGCTGTCACGCCTTTTCCCAGGCTTAATTATTCAACAAATTTTTAATCGCTTAACCGATTCTGAACCAGCAACAGTCAATATTCTTTCCCTTTTGGTGATGCTCTTAGCCATTGAACTCTCACGAATCTTAGGGTCATTTTGGGGTGGCTGGGGAAGCGCCCTTGTGCGAAATAGCAATCAGCTTTTGCTGCGTCGCAACATTATGCGCAATGTGCTTAATCATCCCGGGGCTCTTGGTATTCCGATGTCACCCGGTGAAGCCATCAATCGGCTGGACAGCGACGTGGCTGATTTTGCGGATTTCCCAACGTGGCTCCCAGAGGTGTTTGGACATTTTGTCTTTTTTGTGGTGGCGATTGGGATCATGGGGCGAATTAGCTGGCAAATTACGGCCGTTACGCTCATCCCTTTCATTCTAGTTGGCTTTTTGACCAAGTTCTCCTTCCAGCGATTACTTAAATATGCCACCATCAGCCGCGACACCGACAGTGCTGTTACAGGCTTCTTAGGGGAAGTGCTTGCGGCGGTGCAGGCAGTCAAGGTCGCTGATGCGCATAAAGATGCAATTCACTACTATGAAAAACTCAATGATGATCGTCGTCATGCCAATGTACGCGTCGGGACCTTTTGGGCTGTCTTTGCTTCAGCCGCAAACAATGCAGGGGATATTGCGATTGCCATCATGATCCTCATGGTGGGCCAACGGTTGTCCAATGGTTCCTTCACCATCGGTGATTTTGCCCTTTTTACATCCTATCTTTACTTTGCAGCCCGCTTTCCAGCGGAGGTTGGCAGCTATGTT
The DNA here is from genome assembly GCA_028284105.1 of Anaerolineae bacterium. Taxonomy (GTDB): domain Bacteria; phylum Chloroflexota; class Anaerolineae; order Promineifilales; family Promineifilaceae; genus QQUD01. The sequence continues at coordinate 5,208 of JANQSK010000171.1, read as the reverse complement.
TCTGAGTGGATCAATCAGCGGGTTTCTATTCGCCGAATGCACTCAATTCAGCCCGCTGCGACACCTGAAAGTTTATTCGAGCATCAACCTATTTATGAGCGATCTGAAGTTCCTCAAAATATTCGTGTCGAAAAAATCGGATCTGCTCCGTTTAATAGGTTAGATGTCCGCGGATTGAACTTTTTGTATCAATCTGCACTGGGAGCCAATCAGTCTGGGGTCAGTGTGGCAGGATCTCATAAAGATCCTGTCACCTCGGGTCTTTCGGATATCAACCTCTCCATTGAGCGCGGCTCATTCACCGTCATTACAGGGAAAATTGGGTCAGGAAAAAGCACCCTTTTGCGGGTGTTGCTTGGCTTATTGCCTAAAGATAGTGGTGAGATTTATTGGAATGATGCCCTGATTGAAGATCCAGCCTCATTTTTTGTGCCACCACGGTCAGCTTATACGCCACAAGTGCCTCGACTCTTTAGCGATCCGCTTAAAGAGAATATCCTGATGGGATTACCCGAAGAGCAATACGATTGGCAAGCGGCAGTAGAAACGGCCGTTCTCACACCCGACATCCCTACCCTAGAAAATGGCATCGATACAGTTGTTGGGCCGCGTGGTGTCCGTCTTTCGGGTGGGCAAGTTCAACGGAGCGCCGCAGCGCGGATGTTTGTTCGTGATACAGAGCTCCTTGTCTTTGATGATCTATCTAGCGCGCTTGATGTGGAAACGGAACGGAAGTTGTGGCAGGGGTTGGGTATTGGTAACAGCATGAATGAAAAAACCTTCCTCGTTGTCTCTCATCGTCCATCGGTGCTGCAAATGGCTGACCAAATTGTGATTATGGAAAACGGCCGTATTGCCGCTAATGGCACCTATGAGACCTTGCAGGACAGTCCCCTTATGAAAGAGCTGATGGGAGAAAATCAATGATCAAAGAGTCTGAACGTCTCATTCAACTTGGGAAGCAGATGCTTGATGAAGCCTTAGGGGAAGACCGGACTATCTGGATGGAGCGGATGTTGGGTGAGATGCCGAACATCATGCCTGTTCTGGAGTGGCTGGAGCAAGAACAGGAGACGCTTTATGGGCTCCAATTAACTTATGTGCTCCAAGAAATATGGTTCGAAGAGGCGTATACCGTAGACGGACTTCATTGGTTCAAAACATTTTTAACTCAAGATCAGGATGGTATTCCCCCAGCGGCTAGAGCCAGTTCGCTCGATTTAGCTGGGGCATTTGCTCTGAATCTTGGTCAATATCAAGAAGCACAACAGCTTAAAAAAGAGGGTTTGGATATTTGTCGAACCTTATCGGATGAAAGTCAATTGGCTTACTCATTGATGCACTATGGTCACTTGGTGGGCAGTGCACTGGGAGAGTTTGAAGAAGCCAAGCAACATTACCAAGAGGCATTTGCTCTTTTTGAGCAGCTTGAAGATGAATGTGGGTTAGCGCTTGCCGCTGGCAATCTGGCCAAAACGCACTATTCACTCAAAGAGTGGCCACTCATGATGAATATGCTTCAGTTTGGATTACCCAAAACCCAAGTTTGTGGAACCTCTTGGGAATCTGCTCTCAATTTAGGGTGGGTCTCAGGATTTTTCCTACAAAATGGACAATACCCTCTGGCAGTTCAATTTGCCTCAGCAAGCAAAACTCATCAAGAGCGGTTAGCTGTCTCAATGCCCGAGATATTCTTGACTCAATTCAAAAGCATCTTGTCTGATATCAAGGAAGATGATCGATTTCCATCGACACGATCGGAATGGGATGCAGGCCAAGTGATGAGTTTAGAAACGGCCGTTTCTGAAGCCATTGAGCAATTAGGACAAGTTCAAATTGGAGTATGACATGCGCATTGAAGCGTCACCACCGAAAAATAATTTTCAATTTTTCGGTCAACTTAATGCAAGGCACAAAAAATTCTTCTCATACTACAAACCGTATAAAAGGATCTTTTTGATGGACCTCGCAGCTGCGTTAATGGTGTCTGTGATTGCCCTCATCATTCCACTCTGCATTCGCTATATCACCAAAAACGTCCTGTCCGGAAATGCGCCCAACATGCTCAACCAAATTTATGGGATGGGGCTTGTCATGCTGGTGCTGGTTATTGTCTACACGGCTTGCGACATGTTTGTCGGGTATCAAGGTCATTCAATGGGTGTGATGATGGAAGCGGACATGCGTAAAGAGCTGTTTGCTCATTACCAAAAGCTGTCGTTTCGGTTTTATGATGAGCAAAAAACAGGCCAACTGATGACTCGCATCACCAATGATTCGTTTGCTCTGGGGGAACTGTTTCATCATGGACCTGAAGATTTAGTGATTGCCCTGCTCAATTTTGTGGGCGCATTTGTAATTCTGATCAACATCAACGCAGAGCTGACGCTGATTGTGTTGCTGTTTATCCCCGTTATGTCAATTTACGCGGCGTATTTTAATAAAAAAATGCGTATTGCCCTCAGGAAAAGTAAGGATCGCATTGGGGATATCAATGCCCAGGTTGAAGATACCTTAGCTGGTATCCGAGTGGTGCAATCGTTTACCAATGAAGCGATGGAGCAAGAGAAGTTTGAGGCCGCAAACGGCCGTTTAGTTGACAGCCGCCGGCAAGGCATCAAAAGTGAGGTCTATTTCTACGAAGGGCTGGTTGGGTTAATCCAGCTTATGACCATTGCTGTTGTTGTGTTTGGTGGGGTGGCTATCGTTCGTGGTACTCTCGATTTAGCAGATCTAATTACTTTCCTCCTCTATATCGCCCTACTCATCGAACCGATCAAGCGATTTGGCAACTTTGCACGCCTCTATCAAGAAGGGATGACGGGGTTTGAGCGATTTATGGAAATGCTCGAAATCGAACCGGACATCATCGATTCACCACAAGCAATACCCATCAATAACGTAAAAGGCCATATCGAGTTCAACGATGTCACCTTTCGTTATACCGATCGGCAAGGTGATGTGCTTAATAGCCTTTCACTCGATATCAAGGCGGGTGAATTTATTGCGCTTGTTGGGCATTCTGGGATTGGGAAAACGACAGTGTGCTCACTGATTCCTCGATTCTACGAAGCGAATGCTGGGTCCATCACGCTAGATGGTGTAGATATTCGAACAATTCAATTAGCGTCCCTAAGAAATCAAATTGGTATTGTTCAGCAAGATATTTATCTTTTTCCAGGGACGGTTTTGGAAAATATCCAATATGGCAAAGAAAATGCCACGATGGAAGAAATAGTAGACGCAGCAAAGAAAGCCAATGCACATCAGTTCATTTTGGATTTGCCCAACGGATATGAAACCGACATAGGGCAACGGGGCGTCAAGCTCTCAGGCGGGCAAAAACAGCGATTAAGTATTGCGCGAGCCTTCCTCAAAAATCCACCTATTCTCATTTTTGATGAGGCAACAAGCTCTCTAGACAATGAAAGCGAGCAAGCGATTCAAGCATCTTTGGAGCTGTTGGCGCATAATCGAACCACCATTGTGATTGCGCATCGGCTATCAACAATTCGCAATGCTCAACGAATCATCGTTTTAACAGAAAATGGGATTGAAGAACAAGGAACCCATCAAGAACTCATGGCGCTAAATGGACAATATGCCAGTTTGCATGAATACACGGTTTGATAAAAATCAATAAATCAGAAGCGATGCCAGCTTTTACAGAATTACCAGATTGGAGGTGACCTATGGCAGTGAATAAGAAAGGAATGCGAAAAGTAAATTATAAAGGGCGTCAATATCTTTGGAGTATCCAAAATCAAGCCCGCAAAAAGACGGATGATGACCAGCCTCAGTTAGAAGACCGCTGGCTCCGCATCATCGACAATAAAAAACAGTTTATTGTGAAATATCGGATTCCACAGCCAAAGGATGAATTCGCCATCTTAATCAACGAAGGGCCAAACTTTCCCAAAAGCCCTGGCGCTAAAGAGGTCCAAGTGCCTCGCTGGAAGCATGACAGTAAAAAGTTTCCAACGGCCGATTTTGTCCGAAGGCTGATTGATTGGTGTATGACAAGTTGAGAATGAAGACAAAAGGATGAAGGATGAAGCTGAGGGCTAAAAGCAAATCAGCATTTCAGTTTATAAGCCCACCATCTCTTCAACTTTGCAAATATACGCCAATTACCCAATTACATAATTTTATGGCAAACAAACATAAGAAAAAACGAAAACAAAAAATAAGACAGCAACAGCGCGCAGCGCATCAAGAAAAGCAAAATCAAAGCAAGACGATTCGGCACAACACGGCCGTAAATCAAGAAAAACACCGCATCGATTGGCAACCGCTCGAGCCAGATGAAGATGGCGTCATCGCGGATCGCCGCATCATGCCGCGCGACGAGCGCGACAGACGAGAGGGGTTACTTGAAAAATCGCAGGACACTTTCAATGAACTGCTCACCGATGCCGATTGGCAAGCGATGGCCAATGAGACTTCCTATCTCCTAGGCAAAGTGATTCATGTCAGTCGAGGGTTAATCGGTGCAGAGGTGAGTGGGCAAAAATTGATTTGTGACACCCGAGGTATTTTGACGGCTGAAGGCACTGGCTACACCAATATTACTGCAGTCGGTGACCGCATCCTAGTTGAGCAAACAGCCGACGACCGGGGGCTAATGCACCAAGTGTTGCCGCGTCGCAGCGGCTTGGCACGTATGGATAGCTTCCAGACGTATCTCAAGCAAATTATTGCTGCGAATATTGACCAGATTTTGATTGTATCCGCTTGGCGGGAGCCTCAAATTTGGTTCCAAATGATTGATGAGTACCTCATTGGGGCCAGCCGCAACAATCTGAAAGCGTCAATTTGTATCAATAAGGTCGATTTAGCTGAGGACATACAGGAAGTTGAAGATTTATTACGGCCGTATGCGAATCTTGGTCACGAAGTCTTTTTTGCTAGCGCCGAGCAAGACATTGGGATTGAGCCACTTCGCAACAAGCTTAGAGGAAAAACAACGGTTTTAGCTGGCCTTTCTGGTGTAGGAAAATCGTCGCTCCTCAATGCCGTCCAACCGGGTTTAGAGCTACGGACAGGGTTAGTTAGCGATCTAAAAAGTCGCGAGGGACGACACACCACCACCCAAGCCGTGATGGTGCCATTGGCAATGGGAGGCGAGGTCATTGATACCCCAGGGATTAAAGATATGGGGGTCTCAGGTATGCATCCCGACGAGCTCATTTTGTACTATCCCGATTT
>JANQSK010000274.1 GCA_028284105.1 Anaerolineae bacterium | reverse complement strand
TTGGGGTGAGGAAGTCAAAATTAATGTTAAAGTGACAAATAACAGTCGATTTCCACTGCCTTGGCTGCTCTTAACGGAAAGTGTGGCCGTCCAGCTTCGTGGTAATGAACAACTCAATATCGTCACAACGCTCAATGGGCGGGAAACGGCCGTTCATCAATACACGGTGAAAGCAAAGCGACGAGGCTATTATCGAATTGGGCCACTCCGCCTTGCTACAAGCGATCTGTTCGGTTTACGAAGTGAGCAAATTGGCTATGTCCCCCCTTCAAACTTAACGGTTTACCCTCAAATTATCTCATTAACCCAGTTAGGGCTTCCTTCAAGATTGCCCTTTGGCACAATTGCTGGAAAACAGCGACTTTTTGAAGATCCAGCTCGGCCAATGGGGGTTAGGAATTTTCGTTCAGGGGATTCCATGCGCCAAATTAACTGGAAGTCCTCTGCCCGCACGCGACAGCTCATGGTCAAAACATTTCAACCTGCAATTTCTTTAGAAACGGCCGTTTTACTAGACCTTCATTCTGACAGTTACACCAGAAAGAATCGATACTCTACAATTGAGTGGGCCATCACCTTAGCAGCTTCCCTGTCCGCTCACTTGGTGGAACAACGGCAATCAGTTGGCCTTTTGACAAATGGCTATGACCCTCTTGCCATCTCAGGGGATAGTGAGGAGCTTGAATTTGATGAAGATAGCGGCCGCCTGGTTTCACAAGATTTAAAAAAACTAAAAGAAACGCCGAGCCAATTAATTCCACCAATCATTAAGCCGGGAAACGGCCGTTCGCATCTTATGAAGATATTAGAACGGCTAGCACGACTCGAGAATGAAAATACCATCCCTCTAAACAGTTGGGCCACAACAGCCTGTATGGGGCTAAGCTGGGGCGTCACGATTCTTGCCATCACCCCAACCGGTGATTTTGAAACCTGTCAAACCATGCATCGATTATTGAGAAATGGGTACAACCCCATTCTGATCGTTATCGAGCCAGATCATGAATTCGCAAAAGTAAAAGAACGCGCTCGACAGCTTGGCTTCCAAGCTTTCTCGGTGTCACGTGAAAAGGATTTAGACGTATGGCAACGCCCAATGACGCGAGCCTAAACTCAGAAAATCCGATAGCGGACGAACCATCTCATGATGACATCACCATTGCGTATGTGACAAATCGCTGGTCGTTACATGTCTTACAGCCCATTCTGATTGCTTGCCTATCGACCTCATTGTTGATGGCAATTATCGTAGTCATCCAAACGATATTAACGGGAGAGCCCCTCCTTCGCATTGTCCCTATCCTGTTTATCATCACTCTTGAAGGTGTCTATACGAATAGGTGGCTAAACCAGCCACATCAACGAACGTTAAATCGAACAGGCTATCGCGGGGCCGAACTCATGTTTATATTTTTAATCGTCCGTTTTTATAGCTGGGCAATTTTTGGGAGCTGGCCAACCGGTGACCTGTTCTTAGATTATTTAAAATCACCAGGACTCCTTCTTTTTGACAGCCAATTTATTTTCACCCTTGTATTTACGCTTCTAGCCTGGGGAACAGGCATTGGATATTCCAATCTTTTTATGGATCTGGCCATTTCCAAGCAAGAGGCCATCCACTTTTTAACGCCTAAGAAACAGCGTGTAGAAGATCACAAGCCCTTTCAGCTCGATCGATCTGGCCTTGTGCAGATATTCTTTACTCAGTGGATGTGGGGAGGATTTATTCTCATTCTACTGACTGCTATGTCGACTATTGACCTTCCTGACGCGGTTTCAGATTTCTCACTGAATGTGACCCGTATTGGTCTTAATCCCATGATGTTTTGGGCACTCATCGCCTATTTTATCAGTGGCTTTTTGCTCATCAGTCAAGGCAGGTTAACGGCACAAACAGCCCGCTGGCTACGCGCTGGCTCCGTGAAAGATATTTCTGTTGAACAAAGTTGGTATCGAAACAGTTTACGATTAGTGGTTATTGTTGCAACGGTTACTGCATTTATACCTATTGGTTCAACAACGCCAATCAGCCGCTTGCTTGGTGGTGCGAT
>JANQSK010000267.1 GCA_028284105.1 Anaerolineae bacterium | reverse complement strand
GTGGGGTGGTTTCATTACCGAAGGATTTAAAACGGTAATTCCAAGCCAAGCCCATGCCAAAATTAGTTGCCGACTTGTCCCTAATCAAGACCCGGCTCGGATTCGGGAACTGGTTACAAATTACCTCCAAGAGTTAGCACCGCCCACAGTCAAAGTTGAACTCTTCAATGAAGGAGGCGGATCACCTGCATTTGTGGCCCCCATCGATTCCACTGAAATTCAAGCAGCAGCCAAGGCGTATGGTGCTGTTTTTGGCGTTGAACCTGTTTTTAAACGTGAGGGAGGCAGTATTCCTGTGGTCAGCCTCTTTAGCAGTGTGCTTGATTTGCCTGTCATTCTGATGGGGTTCGGGCTTCCCGATGACAATTTACATGCACCCAATGAAAAGTTTCATCTACCTAACTTTTACCGTGGCATTGAAACGGCCGTTTATTTCATGAAGGAGTTAGGAGATTAGGGACTGGTGATCGGGGATTTGGGATCGGCGTTTTTGCAGACCGATCCCTATCTTTGATTCATTTGTACTTTTACGGCCGTAATTCTGAAATATCTAGAATTAGGGCATCGCCGGGCTCCAACAAATCTGGGTCAAATGGTTGTGAGCTTGTCACCACCGTTCTCGCATTTTGGTTATAGATTCCTGCCCAGCTCAAGCCGACAGCGAGCTTTGACCCATCTGGTGAAATATCTAAATCCATCACCCCAAACTTTGCAATACCCACCTCAGCAATGATTGTTTGAGTGGCAAGTGACCAAAACCGGATTTTACGGCCGTCTGCGCGCGTGGCTAAAAGCATATTATCCGGCGAAAGGGCCATGGCCACTGTTGGAACGGTTTCAACTTCACTATCCTCGTCGGAGGTTAATCGGAATCGGTGCAGGATGGTGCCGTCATTTAAATCCCACACAATCACAGTCCCCGATCGATCTGCCGATAGAAACAGGGACTCATCATCACTATAAATCATCTTGATCACATCACTCTGATGACCATCTAGAACAAGCCCGCTCATATCTTCAGCAATTGGCCAAATCACAATTCGATAGTCTGAAATGGATGTGGCATAGGAACGAGTGCCGCCAACCACTTGAACAATCCCCTGTTGAATCGATTGTTCTGATACCAAATCACTCGACGTGCGATCATAAAAGTAAATTAGTTCTTTGTTATATGATGCAAAAACATCTTGACCAGGAATATATGCCTCATTGGTGTAAGGAGGTATATCGCTTTTAAACAATGGGGCTTCTTTTGTGGTTAGCCCTGTATAAATTCGACTAACTTGATTAAACCCCACATAACCAATCTCTGGATTAAAGTACATTTGATTGCCGAATTCAAAGCTGGTGTGGCAATCTTCAAGTGTACAAACATTGAGCTCATTTCCTGATGCAACATCCCAAGTTTGTATCAAGGTCGACATGGTATACAGCGTATTTCCATCTGGGGAAAATTGAACATCCCTTGTTGAATCAGATGCCTGAAATCCTTGCGTACCGGTTTTCAATCGGTGGTCACATTGGATGGCCTCTGATTGGGCATAATCATTGTTTTTATTGGTCAAACATTGATCAAAAAGTTCTGCAATCTCACCACCACCACAAGCAGAAAAGATAAAAATAAATAAGCCCATAAAAATATAAAATCCAACTAGATTCGTGCGTCTCATAAGTTGTTGCATTGAATTCTGTCCCTCATTTAAAAATGTTTAATTCTGTTGAGGTTCAGAATACGGCCGTTGCGATCTATCAGCGATCTAAAAAATTCAAACAAAAAGACGTCCGTTTGGACGCCTTTCTTAAAACAAAAACGAATCTAATCAGATTTAATGGACTTCATACGCGCCAATATCACAGGGGGGAAACGGCCCAAGTCGATCATAATCTTGTTGATCTAACGCTAGCGGCGCTAACCCATTCAGCGGATCTGGGCAGTCAAGCCAACCTGTGTTAAACGCGTTACTTAATCCATTAATGGTATGAACAGCTGGTAGACCTGATCGTGTCGGCGATATGTTTGTTACAGCCATCCCGCTTATTCCGCTACAGGCACCCACCGCAAAATCATCAATCAAATTACGAGTTCCGCCAATCGAACCACCATTATTGGCACAATCACTGCCGCTGCTGGCTGTGATAATGCTATTGTGAAGCTGAATGGCCGATTCAGTATAAATTCCACCGGCACCTGTTGCACTATTGCCATAAAGCGTCACATTGGCTAAATCAGCAAACCCACCGGTGTAAAAGATAGCCCCTCCGAGCGTAACGGCCGTGTTTTCTGAATAGGTGGTATTGACTGAAATCAAAGTGCCAGATGACATATCATAAATGCCACCACCACTGTCACCTGCGCTATTTTCGGTTAATGCCGTTCTCTCAACAATGAGCGACCCAGACCCCGTGCTAAATATGGCCCCTCCATTTTCAGCATTATTTCTATCAACCGTGGCTTCTCGTAATGTGAGATGGGTTTCCGAATAGATGGCACCCCCAAGTTGGTTTGCTGAATTAAATTTAAATAATGGTCGTGACTCAGAATATGCTTTAATTTCAACAGGTGCGCTACCAATCAAATAAAGCGCTCCACCATTCAAACTAGCATCGTTATTATTGAATTCAGTTCCCCATATTTGTCGATCTGTGCCAAGCCCCCCTGAGAAAATGCCACCCCCATTTTCTGAGGCTATATTATCCTTAAATTCGCTTTCCCAAATGATGAGATATTTGTCTCCCACCGTGAGGCTATAAATGCCGCCACCGTTGGTGCCTCCATTTTCTCGAAATTCTGACCGAGTGATAAAGACAGTACCCCACTCATTGTATATTCCGCCACCGTCAGAAACGGCCGTTGAATATAATATCGACGCATCCGTTAAACTCACGCCACCTTCAGCGTTATAGATGGCGCCCCCTTCATCCGCTTTGGTCGAAAGAATGGTGCCATCTATAACACTAACAGATCCACTCTCTGCATTAAAAATTGCACCACCTTGAGTTGCGGCTTCGCTCTCATGAATATAGGAGCCGTCGCGCAAATCTAGATCACCTTCATTATAAATTGCGCCCCCTTCACCAACTGTCGTAGACGTGCCCCAGATCACAGAACTTTCAAGGGTTAAATCCCCTTCGATAGTGTTATAAATGCCTCCACCTTGGTTCGCTTTACTTTCCTGAATATTGACATCGATTAAGGTTAATGTGCCATTGTTCAAGATAGCCCCACCTTGTGAAGCCAATCCATTTTTAAGAACCATATCGACCAAAACAATAGTGCGACCAGACGAAATGACGTATTGTCGAGCCATGTTATTCCCATCAACCGTCCCTCCCTCAATCCTCAAATTTTTATTTAAAATGATGTTCCCTTCATTAAACAGCCCATTAAGATAAATCGTATCTCCATTGCTGGCTTGATTAATGGCGTGTTTGATTGTTTTACAAGGGAGGAATAAAGGAGGGGACAATTGGCAGTCATTTGGTGACCCCCAGACCATATCGCTTCCAGATGTTGCATGTACAAAAAGTGTGTTTGCAGCATGAGCGGGCGTGGCCGTACTTAAAAATATGGATCCCAATAAAGTAATAAAAAATAAAATTGCTCGATGTTTATAAATCGATGACATGAACACAAACTCCTTTGAAAAATAAAAACTCGAAAATATACACAAGGAGCAGTTTACGGCCGTAACGATCATAATTCGATCAAGTGCCCAATGCATAGCTATCTCTTTAGCGGTGTGCTAAGATGAACAAACGCAAACATTGATCATTTGCGATACGAATCACATCGGAGTACATGTAAATGGAACATCGACGCAGACCTTTGCAGGGGGCCAACGGCCGTTTCTTTCTATCTGCAATCTGTTTAATGCTCTTATTTGGCATCCTGTCCTATTGGAGTGGCTTGCCGCCTGAACCAGAACGGCCGTTATTTTTTATAGGCGTCGTCATTTTTCTGGCGATCGTTTTTGGCTTTGCTCTATTGATGTGGCATTTATTGATACGGCCGTTGCCAGATGGACTACCTGTTCCTGAAATAAACCCCATTACCACTACCCAACAATATGCATTTTCAATCGTCATGTTTGCGGCCGTATTTGCCATCATTGTCGGAGGTATTTGGGACGAAGTATGGCATCGGAAATATGGCGCAGGATTCGGTGAAGACCTCTTTTGGCGTCCTCATCAGCTCATGTATGCTGGTTTTACAACCTTTGTCGTGCTTGGATTCTGGAGCTTGATTATGATTGTGCGAAAGGGGCGCGGCACATTGCAGCAGCGGTTTCGCAGTAACAAGCAGCTTGGAATCTTAGCGCTGATGGGTGGCTTTTTTCTTTATACGCTCCCTGCTGATCCCGTTTGGCACATCATTTATGGAGAAGATATTACCGCCTGGAGCCTGCCCCATCTTGTATTAATTTTGGATATGACGCTGGTTAGCTTTATGGCGGCAGCGCTGAGGTTGGGGTTGGTTGATAAACGGCCGTTTCGTTTTAGGATGCCCACCAGTGATACGATTTTTGTGGTAACCAGCATTTCATTTGCAATGATGTTTATGCTTCAAGTATTCACAACAGAATGGGATGCTCTTTTTACGGGGTTTCGTAACTCACCCTTAGGCTTATCTTACTGGAATCGCCCTGATTGGATATTGCCCGTTCTCATTATGATGATCGCGGGGTTTGTCGGCGCCACCACGCTACATGCCACTAAAACAGTGGGCACGGCAACGATGCTTGGCTTCATTGCCCTAATTATCAGAGTGGTCTTAGTAGAACTGTTTCAATTTGATGGGCTCAAAATCAACAGCTGGCTGGTTATTCTAGGACCGCTTGTGGGATTGGACCTCGTTTATTTCATCATGCTCCGGATGAAACACCAGGTCGCCATGACTTGGCAAGGAGGATTGGGTGTGGTGATTGGAACGGCCGTTATGGGGTTTCCCCTCATCAGCACCCTTTATTCTTATCCACAAATGAACGTGGCAACAATTGTGCCGACCCTCCTTATTGGCACACCCATGGCAATAGCCAGCATCTGGCTAGGACAGCAGATTGGCACCTTTTTTGCAGACGGGCAAAAGTTTTTATTATCGGAGCAAAACGGCCGTTTTGCCTATGCCATTCCCGCCATTTTTGTGGGTTTAATCAGTTTCTTTTTGTTTTTTATCTTGACGGCGACCCCACCTCTTTAAATGATGATTTTTGCAATTTCACTTTTTTGGGGGCACCCTGCTCCACAAACTTGGATAATCGGCTCTTTGGTCTTAGCAGTTGTGTTTACTCTATCACTTGCTTATTTGCTGACCCGCAACTTTGAACCAGATCAAGAGGTCAAACGCCCCAACTCACAGGATTACTCCTAAAGAAGGGAAATCCCATAAGGGACAAGGGACTTCCCTTTATCTCACTGACTTACAACTCTGTGATTTTTTTACTGTTATCAGAAGCTAAGGGGACTTGGCACATTTCAAGATGAAGACGACCGCCTGATGTGTATGGGTGGGCCAGCACAACCTCTTCATTAAGTTCGATCCCTAATCCAGGCTCGGTGGGTGCGACCATGTAGCCATCTTCCCAGACTAAAGGCTTTTTGATCACCGTATCATGAAACTCTGTTTGAATCGTTTCAAGAATCAGGAAGTTCGGTGAACTAATAGCTAGATGCGTTGCGGCTGCATGCGCGATCGGACCACAGTAGATGTGGGGAGCAATCTGTGCATTGAAAAGTTCAGCCATCGTCGCAATCTTCTTTGTCTCCCAAATCCCTCCACTTCGGCCAATGTCTGGCTGCAAAATTGATACGCCCGCTTTGAGGGCTTGATGGAACTCAAATCGTGTTGTCAACCGCTCACCAGTAGCGACTGGAATTGATGTTGCGTGAGCCACACGACCAAACGCTTCTATTTGGTCTGGAGGACAGGGTTCTTCATACCAAAGCGGATCATACGGCTCTAATCGTTTGGCCAGTCGAATTGCTGAGCTTGTGGTCATTTG
>JANQSK010000260.1 GCA_028284105.1 Anaerolineae bacterium | reverse complement strand
CTGGGGTTGAGCTTCGTGTCTTAGGGGATTTTGATGACCCATTTGAACTCACAAAAAAAATCCTCGATAGCTTAAACCTACCAGCTAACCCTCGAATCGCTATCAGCGACAAAACGGAAGGCGAGACGGTGAGCGCACTTCACACTTTATTACCCACAGCTCGATTTTTGTCCGCGACGGACATTCTGCGCAAGATGCGGGTGATTAAGTCGGAAGAAGAGATTGAAGTGATGCGTCAAGCGGGAGCGATCACAGAAGCGGCATTTACGGCCGTTTGTCAACAACTCAAACACGGCATGACGGAATTAGAAGTCGTCTCAGAAGTCGATTATCAATTGCGCAAACATGGTTCTTTAGGTCCTTCATTTACAACCTCGCTTTACTGCTCTGGTCCCAATCACCCACTCATGTTTGGACAGAGAGAGGAAACATGGAAGCGTCAATTAAACGCGCCAGTTTCTTTACTGTTTGACTTTGGTGCGATTTACCGAGGGATGTGTTATGACTTTGGGCGCACCGTTTTCTTTGGTGAGCCAGATAAAGAGTATGAACGAATTTACAAACTAGTGATGGCTTCCCAAGAGGCTGGTATTGCGGCATTGCAAGCTGGGCAGAAGACAACATCAGACGCTGATGCAATTGCTCGTCAGGTCATTGTAGATGGTGGCTATGGGCCAGAGTTTCGGCACCGTTTGGGGCATGCAATCGGTATGGATGTGCATGAGCCACCCTTTTTAACGGCCGGTGATGAGACACCATTACGGCAAGGGATGCTATTTACAGTAGAGCCAAGCATTACCCAATTTAATACCTTCTCGGCGCGAGTTGAAGACGTTGTTGTGGTACGTGCTGGTGGTGGGGAACCACTCACAACGGGATTCCGTCAGATGCAGGTGATTTAAGTGACGAATTTACTTGAAATTCGCAATTTGGTGACCCAGTTTGATACGGATGAAGGCACTGTTCATGCCGTCAATGGCATCTCTTACTCCCTCAAAGCAGGGGAGTCGATGGCGATTGTGGGCGAAAGTGGGTCCGGTAAATCGGTTGGGGTTTTGTCAATATTGGGACTGATTCCCTCACCACCGGGGCGGATTGATTCTGGGGAGGTTTTATTTAACGGCCGTGATCTTATCGGTCTTTCCCACACGGAAATTCGCAAAATACGAGGTCAAGAGATCGCCATGATCTTCCAAGACCCAATGACTTCGCTCAATCCAGTGCTAACCATTGGTGCTCAAATTACCGAAGCGCTCCGTAACCATCAGCGAATGAGTCGAAGAGAGGCAAACAATCAGGCGGCTGAGATGTTGCGTTTGGTGGGCATTCCTGATGCTGCCAGACGACTCAAGAATTACCCTCACCAATTTTCGGGCGGCCAGCGTCAGCGCATTGGTATCGCCATGGCGCTGATTACCAACCCTACCTTGCTCATTGCTGATGAGCCAACCACTGCCCTCGATGTGACTATTCAGGCTCAAATTACTGATTTAGTAGCTGATTTGCAGCGTCGCTTGGGGATGGCCATCATTTGGATAACACATGATTTAGGGGTGGTTGCCGGCCTGGTAGAAAAGGTGGCCGTCATGTATGCCGGTCACATCATCGAACTGGCCCCGGTTAACCAACTTTATACGGAGACAAGTCATCCGTACACGTTGGGACTGCTTGAATCGATTCCCACGTTAGAAGGGAGCGAAGAGCGATTGATTCCTATTGAGGGATCTCCTCCAAACATGCTCAACCCTGCTCGAGGCTGTCCATTTGCCCCCAGATGCCGTTTTGTAATCGATAAGTGCCACAGCGAAAATCCACTGCTCACTCAAATTGCTCCCGAACATTTTTCAGCCTGTTGGGAATGGCAATCGGTGCGTGATGAAGCGATTTTGCAAAATCAAACGGCTGAGGATCAAAAGGTTGCTCAAAAACAGGCCAAATCAAAAGCGACCTCTCAAGAAACCATCCTAGAAATTCGTGATTTGAAAAAGCATTTTTCTTCTGGCGGTGGGTTTCCGGGTCGGAGAAAGACCGTTGTCAAAGCCGTTGACGGAGTTAGCTTTGAGGTGAAGCGGGGCGAAACGTTAGGGCTCGTAGGTGAGAGCGGGTGCGGAAAGTCAACAACAGGTGAAACTATTTTGCGTTTGACTGAAGAAACGGCCGGTCAAATTATTTTCAATGGTCAAGACATTACCAAGCTAGACAACAAAGAGATGCGCACTGTACGCCGTCACATGCAGATGATTTTTCAGGACCCGTATGCCTCCCTCAATCCGCGCAAAAGCGTTGGGGAAATTATTAGCGAGGGATTGGCGATTCACAACATAGGCACGACGGAATCTCGAACTGAGAGGGTGGCAGAGTTGATGGAATTGGTGGGGCTAAACCCGCTATTTGCCACGCGTTATCCGCATGAGTTTTCTGGTGGCCAACGCCAGCGTGTGGGTATTGCGCGTGCTTTGGCCACAAACCCTACTTTTATTGTGGCAGATGAGCCAATTTCTGCCCTAGATGTATCGATTCAAGCTCAAGTCGTAAATTTGTTGGATGATTTAAAAGAACAGCTTGGTTTAACTTATCTCTTTATTGCACATGATTTATCCATGGTGCGTTACATAAGTGATCGGGTGGCCGTCATGTATTTGGGTCGCATTGTGGAGCTGGGAAACCGTGATGAGATTTTTGATCATCCGCTCCATCCATACACACAAGCGTTGCAATCGGCCGTGCCTATTCCTGATCCCAATAAAGAGTCCGCACGGGAGCGCATTGTGTTAGCGGGAGATGTGCCTAGCCCTTCTGCTCCCCCGCAAGGCTGTCACTTCCACCCTCGTTGTTTACATGCGACTGACATTTGCCGAACCGATTATCCTGAATTTCGTGATTTGGGTGGACGCAATGGGGCTCATCATGTGGCCTGTCATCATGCTGAACAGTTTTTATAAGAAATGCAATGATGGATTGCTATCGCTTGTGATTTTGGTGGGGAGACTTTTAAAGGAAAAAAGAAGAGGCGGATTGTGAGTCAAATTACAGTGTTAGCAGTTGATCTAGGTGCTGAATCTGGAAGAGTGATGGCTGTGCATTTTAACGGCCGTTTCCTTAAGCTTGAAGAACTTCATCGATTTTCTAACCCCGTCACAAAAATTAACAACACCCTTTATTGGGATTTTTTACACCTATGGCGAGAGATTACGTTAGGTATATCCAAAGGGGCATCCTATCAGCCTGCCAGCCTTGGTGTAGATTCTTGGGGCGTGGATTTTGGTCTTTTAGATAAAAACGGCCGTTTGATAGGCAACCCCGTCAACTATCGTGATTCACGCACTGATGGAATGATTGATTTGGTACTCTCAAAAGTATCTAAAGCCGACCTTTTTGCCCAGACCGGTAATCAGATCATTCCTATCAATACCCTTTACCAAATGATGAGTTTGGTAGAACAACAGTCTCCTCAATTAGACATTGCAGAAACCTTCTTAACCGCTCCTGATTTAATCAATTATTGGCTAACAGGAGCCAAAGTTTGTGAATTTAGCAATGCAACGACAACCCAAATGTTCAATCCTCAAAGCGGAAAATGGGCCACAAATCTATTAGAAACTTTACAAATTCCGACCCACATTTTCCCAGAAGTTGTCCCACCTGGAACTAAGCTAGGTGAGTATGAGGGTATCCCTGTCATAGCGCCAGCCTGTCACGATACAGGCAGTGCAGTTGCCGGCGTGCCTACGACATCAAAGAACTTTGCTTATATTAGCAGTGGCACATGGAGTCTTGTTGGGCTTGAAAATCAAGACGCTATTTTGAGCGAAGGGGCAATGATAGCTAATGCGACAAATGAGGGGGGTGTGTATGGGACGTGGCGTTTTTTGAAGAATGTGATGGGGCTTTGGATTTTACAGCAATGCCGAGCCACATGGGCTACTCAAGGGGACGAGCTTGATTATAGTGAACTGGTCAGTATGGCTAAAAATGCTCAGTCGCCATCTGCGCGCTTTGATCCAAATAACGGCCGTTTCCTCGCTCCAGGTGATCATCCAGCACTCATACAAACCCTTTATCAAGAGATGGGCTCATCAGCACCCAAAACCAAAGGGGAAATTGTTCGAGCCATATTTGAGAGCCTTGCCCAAACCTATCATGATGTTTTGTCCCAATTAGGACAGCTATCCAATAAAAAGATCGATGCTTTGCACATTGTGGGCGGTGGCAGCCAAAATGAGTTTCTTAATCAATTAACGGCCGATATTAGTGGGATTCCAGTTTTTAGCGGACCAGTCGAAGCAACGGTTCTTGGCAATGCCATTGTGCAATTAATCACCTTGGGTGAAATTAAAGATTTAGCTGAAGGTCGAGCCATTATTGCGGCCTCCTTTTCTCAAAACCAATACCTTCCATAAAAACAAAAGAGGAATAATGAGTAAAGAAAAATATCAATATGTAGACTACCTGTGGGATGATGACACAGCCAATAGGCTTGATCCAGTTGAACGGCTTCGCTACCGTTCAAATATATTAGGTAGTGATCAGCGGATTACCAATACGGGCGGCGGCAATACTTCTTCAAAAATAATGGATAAGGACCCCATTTCAGGCCAGAATGCTGAGGTCATGTACGTTAAGGGGTCAGGTGGGGATTTGCGAACGAGCAAGCGAGAAAATTTTGCCTCGCTTTATATGGAAAAATTCCTTAGTTTGCAAGCAGTATATGATGCTGCAGATGAAAAAGGTGTCAAAACGCCAATTGAAGACAAAATGGTTGAGATGTATCGCCACTGTACCTTTAATCTTAATCCTCGAGCGACGTCAATTGATACACCCCTCCATGGCTTTATTCCTTATAAGCATGTTGATCATACACACCCCAATGCGGCTATTGCCATTGCAGCCTGCAAAGATCAAGTGGAGTTGACTAAAGAAATTTTTGGAGATGAAGTCGGTTGGGTAAAGTGGCAACGACCCGGTTATGATTTGGGGCTTGTCATGGGGAAGATGGCTCAAGAAAACTCAAATTTGAAAGGGCTCATTATGGGTCAACATGGCCTTATTAATTGGGCTGATGATGATAAAGCGTGTTATGAGCTTTCCTTAGATTTAATTGAAAAGGCTGCGGCCTATATTGAAGCCAATGACAAAGGGGGGATGACCTTTGGTGGTCAAAAATACCAATCTCTTGCACCAGCAGAGCGTGAAAAATTATTAATTAAGCTTTTGCCTATTTTACGGGGAATGGTCTCTCAGCAGAATAAATTTATTGGCACAATTCAATCGGATGAAACGATATTGCGCTTTGTGAATAGCATGGATGCCGCTCGATTAGCAGAATTAGGCACATCTTGTCCAGATCACTTTTTACGAACAAAGATCAAACCGCTCTATGTGAATTGGAATCCCCAAGAAGGCGATATTGACTCTTTGGTTGCTTTACTTCAAGCTGGCATTACACAATATCGGCTTGATTATGCTGACTATTACGAAACCTGTAAACACCCTAACTCACCAGCCATGCGCGATCCTAACCCAACTGTAATTTTGATTCCCGGTGTGGGGATGATTGCTTGGGGGAAAAATAAAAGCGAATCACGTGTCACGGCCGAATTTTACAATTGCGCAGTTGAAGTCATGCGAGGCGCCGAAGCGATTAGTGAATATATTTCTTTGCCGAGGCAAGAAGCATTTGACATCGAATATTGGCTTTTAGAAGAAGCCAAGCTCAAACGCATGCCTCCCCAAAAGGAGCTGGCTCGAAATGTTGTCGTCGTCATTGGTGCAGGAAGTGGCATTGGCAAGGCGACTGCACACCGTGTGGCTCAAGAAGGTGCCCATGTTGTTTGTGTGGACTTGAACGAAGCGGCTGCAAAAGAAACGGCCGTTGAATTGACTGACCAATATGGTGTTGGCATCGGTGTGGCAGGCACAGGCATTTCATCATGTGGTCCAGCCATTGGCTTGGGATGTGACATTACCAATCGTGAATCTGTCCAGTCCATGTTAAACCAAGTCATATTGGCTTACGGTGGTATTGATAACATCATTGTGACGGCAGGCGTTTTTGTTCCACCTAGCAAAGCAGGAAAAATAACCGATAGTCAGTGGGATTTAACATTTTCTGTCAATGTGAAAGGGGGATACTTAGTGGCTGATGAAGCTCGCAAAATCTGGGAGGCACAAAAATTACCAGGCACACTGGTGCTGACGACAAGTGTCAATGCGGCCGTTGCTAAGAAGGGATCTGTTGCTTATGACACAAGTAAAGCGGCTGCAAACCATTTGGTTCGTGAATTGGCGATTGAATTAGCACCATTTGTACGGGTGAATGGGTTAGCTCCTGCGACGGTTGTTGAAGGAAGCAGTATGTTCCCACGTGACCGTGTTATTAGCTCGTTGACAAAGTATGCTATCGACTACGATGAAAATGAAAGCACTGAAGATTTGCGTGACAAGCTATCCAATTTTTATGCTCAGCGCACATTGACAAAATCTCCGATTACATTGGCTGATCAAGCCGAAGCCGCTTATTTACTAACAAGCCGCATGCTGAGTAAAACGACAGGGCAAATTATTAGTGTAGATGGCGGTTTGCACGAAGCGTTCTTGCGATAGATAAAAAGTTTTCCAATCGTTGTGAATTGGATTATAAAATCAGGTTGAAATATGACACGACAAGAACAAAGAATTGCTGATGCATTGACGACTGAAGATCTCTGGGATTTGATGCGACTTCGGGTTCCACCCGTTGTGTCGGAATACTTTCGCGGTGGGGCCGATGCTGAAACGACGTTA
>JANQSK010000233.1 GCA_028284105.1 Anaerolineae bacterium | reverse complement strand
GGCTCTGAGTCGAGGTTCAGGCTCCAGCCAGTCACGCAAAATCCATTCATTGATGGCGGGTGCAATCGCAGCCCCGTAGGCACGATTGGTTTGCTCACCTGCAGGATATAGCGTGTTTAAAATGCCAATGTCGATATCCCATTTGTCAAGCAGCTGTTCTTGGAGAAACGGTAAATCACTTGCGGGAAGATTGCCGTTGGGGGGCCAAGCATCGTCGCGTGCGGCACTGGCATGAGAGCGATGATAATAGCCACCTGCAAAGTAATATTTGATGCCAAACTGTTCGTAATGTTGTTTCCACCGACCAGATAAATATTTACCTATACTTTCTGGGGAAGCAACATTGTTGTGAATATCACAATCTATAAGTTTCATCGTGTCTGTAGGTTTCTGCTCTCTTACCATAGCATTTGATGTGTTATTAAATTCCATAAAACGCCCTCGCATTTTCAACTAAAATGTTGCTTTTTTGCTCAACTGATAAAGAATTTAACAGGTCATTGGTTGAATCATGCCAGTGAGGATAGTCAGACGAATACATAAGGAGTTCATCACTTTCCAGTTGTTCAATGACTTGCAATAGCTGGGTGGTGTCTGGTGGTGCATCGGTGGGTTGAAGGGTGAAACGCATATGCTTGCGAATGAGGTCTGATGGGAATGTGTTTACCCAAGGGATTTCAAAGCGGAGCCCCTTCCATTCTTTGTCCAATCGCCACATCAAAGACGGGAGCCATGTCCATCCCCCTTCCGCCATCACAATGCGCAGGTCTGGAAATTGGGCAAATACCCCTTCAACAATCAAGTTGATAATTTGAGATTGAAAGACTTGCGCCATACCCACATACTCTTCGATGTGCCATGAAGGCCAACCTGTTGGTGTCGAGGGGTAGCCACTCGCGCCCCCATAATGGATGCAGATGGCTAGATTGTGCTTAACGGCCGTTTCCAAAACAGGCCAAAAATTACGCGTGCCGTACAGATGTTGAGATCGAACGGGGAGATAGATCTGCACAAAGCCGGGATGATTCGCCCAATGCTCAATTTCTTTGACAGCCAATGAGGGCACTTTGCTCGGAATGACGATCGAGGCACGTAAACGGCCGTCTTCTTCCAGCCACCGTTCAGCCTGCCATTGATTAACCGCGCGGGCACAGGCAGCAGCGATGTCAGGATTGTGCAAACTTTCGACCTCATAAGTACAGTTTAGAATGCCGATGTCCACTTTGTGAGGGTCAAGCACGTCCTTTTGAATGGCTTCTAGCGTTGTCGCTGCTGTTTTCGAGTAGGTAGGGGCGACACTTGTTTCGGCACCCGTTGGATACGTACTGTCAACTGGTCCACTGAATCGAGAATTTGTGAAATATTCTCGCCAGTGGGTAGCCATATACGGCAAGAGTGTATCAATGCTTGGCACAATATTGTGCAAATCGGCATCGATCATTTTTAGGTTGTTTTGGGATTGGTTGGGTTGTTGAGCCACAAATAATCCTCCTAGTCAATCGACTTTTGATGAAATTGGGACTCTGTGTAAATGGGGAAGAACTTTTGAAAGATGTGGATTGTCATGGTCCATTTACCAAGGAAACGAAATTTTTGAAATCTGAGCCTTACTACTTGTTTTCGTTTCCAAATTTTTAAAGCCGAGTGTCATTCGGCTTATCTATTTTAATTTAGGGTGTACGTCTCCGTCAACAAAAGGATACCAACTTAATTCCAGTAATTATTTGTGATTCCCGATTTTGATCTTACTATCTGTTACGGATTTGGAGTCAGATAAAAATTGGAGGAAAAATGATCAAAGGTGTTCATCATATTGCGGCATCCGTGAGTGACCTCAATCGTGTGGCTGATTTTTATAAAACGGCCGTTAATCTTGAAAAAACAACCCAGTTTAGAATTGAAAACAGCGAAGCTGCCAACAAAATAAGTCAGTTAGAAAATGCAGCCTGTGATGTGGCGTTTATTAATGCCGCTACAACCTATATTGAACTGTTTGAATTTCAGCATCCTAAGCCTGCTCCTAAAGAAGTAATGCCTGTTTCTGGCCCTGGCATTACTCACATCTGTTTTCAATCCCCAGAAGAGGATTCTGCGTTTGACAAGTTCAAGGCGGCAGGAATGAAAATGGTCAGTCGGGCCGATAAACCCGTTCCCCTTGTAAGTCCGCATATCACGTATGCCTACGCTCGCGATCCTGATGAAAATATGTTTGAAATGGAGCAGTGGGACACGCCTCCAAAGCCTTTTCCTGTATGGATTGCACACGTTGCGTTTGTCACGCCGGATATCGATCAGCTGGTCCATTTTTATAGCAAAGTTGTTTTGCAATTGGATGAGGTGGCAGAAATACGACGTGTCCAAGGCATTCCGAATGTGGATGTGGTGGCTAATCTTGATGATTGTGACTTGCGGTTTTTACAAATTCCAGCTGGCAATATTTTGCTCGAGTTTTGGCAATTTCTCAATCCGCCCTCGGCTATTTCAGATGGGCCAAAATCGGCCGAAACATTAGGCTACACACACGTCTGTTTTGAAGTTTATGATGTAATGACAGAATATCAACGCTTGGTTGGGCATGGCGTTGAATTTCATTCTGAACCTGTCAAAACGGCAACGAATATAGTGGTTTATGGCCGTGACCCAGATGGGAATATTTTTGAGTTAATACAATTTTTAAACGCAGATGATCCATTGTCATTGGATAACATGGTGGAGAAATAAGCATGAATTCTGGACGATTTTTAGGAAAAGTTGCCATGATCACTGGGGCAGCTAATGGTATTGGTTTGGCAACCGTCAAACGGTTTGCAGAAGATGGTGCTGATATTGTCGGATTAGATCTACATGGGGTTTCTTTTGATGAGTGCGCAAAGATCGTTGCCGATAGTGGCCGACAGCTGCTGACAGTTGGGGTGGATGTGGCAGAAGAGGCTGATTGGCAAAATGCTGTAGAAAAGTCTGTGGCTGAATACGGCCGTATCGATTACCTTGTCAACAGTGCCGGAATCGCTGGCCCATTAGGGGCGTTTGAAGATTGTGCCGTTGAGCAATTTGATCGCGTCATGGCAATTAATGTTCGTGGCACCTTTTTGGGTATGCAGGCTGTGACTCCCACTATGAAAAGCCAAGGCAAAGGTGCCATCGTTAACATCTCTTCAATTTCAGGTGATCGAGGCAATGGGCGAATAACGGCATACACCACTTCCAAACATGCCG
>JANQSK010000192.1 GCA_028284105.1 Anaerolineae bacterium | reverse complement strand
GAAACGCTTTTTCGCCATCAAGCAGCGCATTTTTTTCTGTACTCGCTACCAATGTGACAGTCTCCCCAGGCTGAAGCGTCAAGCGAATTAAGGCCGCATAGATATGATCTTCTTGATCATCTGAAAATCCACGATATTCCTCTAAGCTAAGGAAGAAATCTTCATACCAATCAAATTGGGGAATGACGATGCCATTATCGCTAAACAAATAGAACGGGGTTGCCTCTTCATCAATTTGAATTGAAATACCATTTTCGACAGAGGCTATCTCAGGATCCCAATCTTCAACGATAGTCGTTTGATGATAATCTCGATAGTTTACAAACGCTTTGGCTTCAATACTTAAGGGACCAGAAGCTCGCGTTAAACGATATTGGATATAAGTCGTATTCTCACCTGGCATCATCCAAATTCGTTTTTCTAAAATTGCGTTTGCTATGCCGTAGGTCCAAACAGGCGTAGTTCCCTCTAAATGAAACCGATTGAGGTGGATATTACCAAACGGATCGACGGTACCATCAGCCCAGCGATTCGCATACAAAGGGTAAAAATGGCCACTTTGTGGATAAATACCGTCATATTCGGCCGTTTCATCAATTTTTGCAAGTAGGAGCGTTCGCCCAACAGGGGGTTTTAATGCAGCCATGAGCAAGCCATGATATCGTCTACTTAGCATGCCTGCGATGGTGCCTGAAGCGTATCCCCCAATCCCATTGGTGACGAGCCATTCCCGTGCTTCAGAAACGGCCGTATGTCCACAGACTTCTCGCCCAAAATCCAAACTCATATAATCATCCTCTTAATATTTTTAAGTAAAGGGTAAAACGGGAACAAAAAAGTGGTAAAAACAATCAATTGAAACATCATTTTACCCGAGTAAATCACAAATCATTACCATCATTAAACTTAAAAATCCTTTTGTGATTTACATGACTTGGAAAATGTAGGGAACGACACAAGTTTAACATTTCTTACATTGGTTGTCAGTAGAAATATTGACTATTTTCAGTTTCATCTCTATAACAATTCCTACTAGAAAAAGAAACCAATTTCCAGCAAACAATTATCTTAGAAAATCAATCCCTTTCAGCTCAAAAATAGAGCACAATGACTATGACCGAACCTAAGCTTATAAATGAAACCATCGCTCGCCTTCGGAAAATGCATCCCGATGCTCACTGCGAGCTCAATTACGAGACTCCACATCAGCTTTTAGTGGCAACCATCATGTCTGCCCAAAGTACGGACGTCCGTGTCAACTTAGTCACGCCCACTTTATTTGAAAAATACAAAACACCCGTTGATTTTGCTGTCGCAAACCCTACAGACATCGAAGAAATCATTCGGCCTGTCGGATTTTTTCGTCAAAAGACAAAATTTATCCAAGAATCTGCACGTACCATTGTTCATCAATTTGGTGGGGAAATCCCAAACAATATGGATGATCTGCTCACATTAAAAGGCGTGGCAAGAAAAACGGCCAATGTGGTACTAGGCGAAATTTATCAAATCTCAGAAGGTGTGACGGTTGACACTCATGTAAAACGAATTGCCCACAAGTTGGGCTGGGTTAGCACCAACAAAGATCCAGTCAAAGTAGAAAAAGAGTTGATGGCCTTGCTGCCTCAATCCAATTGGATCGAAATTTCCCATCTTCTCGTCTTTCATGGTCGTCGCATTTGCTATGCGAGAAGTCCTCAATGTGCAAATTGCCTTTTGAATGATATTTGCCCCTCTTCGGAAATCATAAACCCTGACTAAATGACATTCATCACTATAAATTTAGCCATCTGTCACTATTCAACACGTTCTTAATCTTCTATTATTTAGTCATCTTCACAAACAAAGCGAAAGCAAAATTGTGAAGAAGCCTTCCAAGGCTTGATTGGTTAGATAACAAAGGAGTTTGTATGGTAGAACCTGACCAAATCCTAAAGGGGCAGCATAGATAAACCGAATGAATGGGTAAATAAACGAGCAATCGTTTTTGCCAAACCACTATGGTTAATAAATCGTTTATTGACGCTGTCCTACCACCAATTAAATCAATATTTAAAAGCCACCTTTGGAGCCAAGGTGGCTTTTTTGTTATTCACTGTATTTTTCCCAAAATTAGTTTAAAAAATCTTACAAAAATGTAACTAGAGATGAGAATTATTATCATAGATTTTCTGCGGCTGGTATAATGAGTTTAGGATAAGAAGGGAAGAGATAGAACCATTTGTTACTTGTTGGCACCTTCAATGCCAACAAAATCCGGCGAATTATGAAGCAAGTAAAAATACATAACCTCACACGAACCCGCATCCCTACCGAATCGGGAGACTTCCAGCTTTGTTACTATCAAAACAATCTTGATGACAAAGAGCACTTAGCCTTGGTCTATGGTGATATTTCGCAACAGGAAAACGTTTTGGTTCGCATCCATTCAGAATGCTTCACTGGAGATGTGTTGGGATCACTTCGGTGTGATTGTGGCCCTCAATTACAGGGTGCAATGAAGATGATTGCTCAAGCTGGCCGTGGGGTTATTGTTTATCTAAGGCAAGAGGGGCGTGGTATTGGGCTTTTAGCCAAGATGCGCGCCTATAATTTGCAAGATATGGGATATGACACAGTTGATGCGAATCTTCTTCTTGGGCATCAAGCAGATGAACGTGATTACACCTTAGGCGCTAAGATCCTCACGGATTTAGGGGTCAAGTCCATTCAACTCATTACAAATAATCCTGAAAAAATCGAAGGCTTAGAGGAGCTTGGGTTAGTTGTGACTCAGCGCGTCCCTATCATCACAGATGTTCATGCTGAAAATGCAGGCTACTTACAGACAAAAGTCGAACGCATGCGCCATTTAATGGATTTGGAAGAGAAGCTGAATGGGTATGCGAAAGCACCTGCACCATTGAACCAAAACAACGGCCGTATTCCTCATGCTCACCCCAGTGAACGCAACTCAAAAAGTAATCCCCACTATCCCCAAGTCACTTTAACGTATGCCCAAAGCTTAGATGGCTCAATCACGCTCAAACGAGGACAACCTTTAGCCATTAGCGGCAAAGAGTCGATGACATTGACCCATCGACTTCGAGCCACACACGATGCCATCCTGGTTGGTGTTGGCACATTGCTAGCTGACAATCCTAGCTTAACAGTGCGACATGTCCAAGGGAGCAACCCTCGCCCTGTTATTTTAGATTCGCATTTACGAACACCACCTAACGCTCGAGTGATTGGATTATCTTCTCATCAGGTTTTGATCTTTTGCGGACACCAAGCCCCCACTGAGAAAAAAGCGGCTTTGGAAGAAGCAGGCGCGGCTGTGTTTACCGTTGACTCTGTTGAAAACGGCCGTTTAGACCTCAAAGATGTCTTAATGAAACTCAAAAACGAAGGCATCAATAGCGTCATGGTCGAGGGCGGATCTGAAGTGATCACAAGCTTTTTAGCTTCACGTCTGGTTAATCGTGTCGTTCTGACCATTGCCCCTATGTTCGTGGGCGGATTAACGGCCGTTCACAACCTCAACACCCCTTCATTACCGCGACTAA
>JANQSK010000190.1 GCA_028284105.1 Anaerolineae bacterium | reverse complement strand
AATGGCTTTGATGTGGGAAGATGTGGTGGTTGATGCCATTACGGTTGTTTCGGGAAATATGCCGGTTACCCAAGGCAGCATCAATGCACGATATACCGTTGAGCTTTGCGGTAAAACGACGCCAGTTTATGATGGCTGTGAACGGCCGTTAGTCAAAGAGCCAAAACACGCTCACTGGTTCCACGGTCCAGACGGTATGGGCGACATGAATTATCCTGACCCGAAAACCCCACCTGCTGAGGGGGACGCTGTCACCGAATTAGTGCGGCGCTTCCGTGAAAAGCCTGGCGAGATTGACCTTGTGACACTTGGACCGCTCACGAATATTGCGGCGGCGCTTCGAATAGAACCTCGAATAGCTGAATGGGTCAATCAATGCACAGTTATGGGTGGTGCAGCCTGCACCGTGGGAAATGTGACGCCAGCGGCTGAATATAACATTTGGTGTGATCCGGAAGCTGCGCACGCGGTCTTTAATTCAGGCATGAATATCTTAATGGTTGGTTGGGAGCATTGCCGAGGAGAAGCCAATTTGACCACTGAGGAAATGGAATATTGCTACAGCTTTAAAACAGCTCGGGGAGATTTCACAGTTGATTGCAACAAGCACGCCTTAGATTCAAGCCAAAACTGGCTAGGCGATCCTGGGCTGGGATTGCCAGACCCTGTAGCGATGGCGGTAGCATTAGACCCAGCCGTATGCACCAAACGCGCCAAGCATTATGTTGAAGTCTCATTAGATGGCCCCACAAGAGGTGCAACCGTTGTTGATCAGCTTGGCGTCGGTCAAGTGCCACCAAATATTGACCCCTATTGGATCGATAAACAACCGAACATCGAAGTGTGCTGGGAAATTGATGCCCAACGCTGGAAAGATGTTCTTTATCAAACTTTATGTGATTGACAGAAAGTTTTCTAAAAAAGAGGTCTTACAAAGGCTGTCAATCACCGAGTAAATCACAATCATTGAAGCTAATCTAATTTTTAAAACTTTTTGTGATTTACCTAAGATAACTAAATGAAAAATCAGCAATTTGATCACATTGTTATTGGTGCAGGTAGCGCGGGTTGTATTGTGGCTGCCCAGCTCGCACGCGCAGGCAAACGCGTCGCGCTTATTGAGGCAGGCAAAAGTGATGAGCATAATCAAGACGCGCTCGATGCTAGCCGATGGAAGAATTTAGTCGGGAGTGAGCACGATTATGATTATCGCATTGTAGATCAACCTCTAGGTAACAGCAGCATTCGCCACACCCGTGGCCGCATTTTAGGTGGAACAAGCTCAATCAACACCATTATTGGTTGGCGTACACCAGATTATGATTTAGAAACCTGGGTCGAATCTGGCGCGATAGGTTGGGGACCTCAAGATGTGTCCGCAGCATTTGAGACCGTTTTAAATGCCGTCCATTTGGAAACAAGTCCACAAAACAATGCTTTTCATGATGATATGATGGCGGCGGGTGAAAGAATTGGCCTACCTCAAATAGATTTTTATCCTAAAACGGCTGTTCAACCCGGTATCGGATATCTTTATTTCAATAAAAAGGGCAAACTTCGGCAATCATCATCCGTTGCTTTTCTACACCCCTTAGATCAATGGGCAGACACACTAACCATTTTCACACAGACGCAAGCACTTCGATTGCTTCTTGATGAAAACAATACAGCTTATGGGGTAGAAACCAACCATGGAAACATCACCTGCACCTCTGATGTGATTGTCTGTTGCGGGGCCTTTGATTCTCCAACGCTCCTTATGCGCTCAGGAATTGGGCCTGAAGCGCATCTGCAAGCATTGAACATTCCTGTTCGACAACATCTTTCTGGGGTTGGTAGCAATCTTTTAGACCATCCGGATTCGATGATTGCTTGGGAAACGGTCAAGCCCATCCCACAAACGGACCTAAATGCTATGGGAACGGCCGTTTTTGCGAAAACTGATCCCAACCTGCCTGTACCGGATGTGATGTGTCATGTTGGAACGGCCGTTTTCGACACTTACACAAAACCACACGGCTATCCTACTGCCATGCATGGCTTTTCGCTGTCACCCAATGTAGCAAGAGCACGGAGCACGGGTTCAGTTCGATTACAGTCTGCTGATCCCAACGTGCCTCCTTTGATCGATTTTCAATATTTCACAGACCCGTATGATGCGTTTATTTTGGTCGAAGGTCTGAAGTTGGCCCGACGTCTTGTGGCGCAATCCCCTCTCAAAGCATGGGTCAAACGAGAGCTGTTCCCCGGTGAATCAGTCGTTACAGATGATGAGCTATCAGCTTATGGACGCAAAGTCGCCGGCACGGTCTATCATCCGGCAGGCACCTGTAAGATGGGAGCTGTTGATGATGAAACGGCCGTTGTTTCTCCTAAACTCAAAGTGAAAGGAATAGAGAATCTTCGTGTTGCCGATGCATGCATCTTCCCAACCATGATTGGCGTTAACCCAAACCTGACCATCATGATGATCGGCGCTCGTTGTGCAGAGTTTTTGCTTTAATGGAACTTATTCTTGATGGCTCAAAACGACTCCTCAGCCTACCCTAATCTCCAATTCCATGACGTCCCAATCTATATGGGGCGCCCTCAAGGTCGCATCAACGAAGCCCTTGGCAGTCCTCATCTTCACAATCATTTTGAGATTTTTTGGTTTGCAGATGGCACATCCCATTTTTTCCACGACTTCAATCATTATAAGCTCCAATCAAAGACCGTCGCTTTTGTTTCGCCTGGTCAAATTCATCATCTGTATGGGGATTGGACACATATCGATCTCATTGTGCTGGGGTTCAGTCGAGATATTTTCACGCTAGGTGGAGATGATGCTTCACTGCTTTTAGAGTTACCCTTTTTTGAACCCAATGCGACGCCCCATCTAACCCCAACGGCCGTTTATCAAGAAGCCATTCAACACCTTTTTGTAACGATGTATCGACGTATCTTCCCACTTCTATCTCAACCATTAAGCGAACGCCCTCACACGCTGCTTCTTTCTTATTTGAAG
>JANQSK010000186.1 GCA_028284105.1 Anaerolineae bacterium | reverse complement strand
TTCGTTATGCTATCATGGTAAGAATTATCCCTGCCAACTGTAATAGACGAAAAAGAGACCTATGCAAAACGAAGAACGAGCCACAAAGCATACTTTTAAAGAAAATTTAAGCGTCCATTCAAACCGTAGCCTTGTTATTTCGATTATCATCATGGTAACGGCCGTTATATTTGGTGCCTATCGGGTTGTAAACCTTATTCAACAGGGTGAAAACTTTTTAAACTTACCCTTTGTATGGTTTTTAATCATTATTGGAGGCGTCTGTGGTTACCTGTCTTGGAAAAACCGCGCCGATGCTGCTGGCTACATTCTTTTGGGGTCCCTCTTTTTAGTATCGCTCACATTTGTGCTGAGATTCCAAAATGCATTTACCACATTGAGTGGCGCCATTTTAGCCGTTGCGATTGCTATTACGACGCTCGTTTTAACCAACAAGAATTACATCAGAAACATCATCATCCTCTTTTTAATCCTAGGGGCGCTAATTACTTTTGATCAATTTGGGCTACCTAATCGCGTCGTAACTTCAGCTGCGTTTGCCCAAATATTTGGATTGATGTCTTTAACAGGCATCGGTTTGTTGTTGATTTATTTGTTATATAGCTTTAGAAGCTACCCAATACGAACCAAAATCTTGATTTCAACGATAGGGATTTCAATTTTTTCCGTTACGTTAATTTCAATTTCGCTGTTCCTTTTTAATAGAAATCGCTTGATTGATGAGGGAACACAAAATGTTCAACAGATTGCAAATAGCGAAAGTTTAGCCTTTGGGGAATTAATACTTCAGCAAATTAGAATTATTGAATCGGCAGCGTTAAATCCACAATTAAGTCAATTGGCAATTGAAAGCAATAATGAATATGGTGATAATTCCAGTGAAACAATTATTGCCCAAATTGAAGCAATTGATCGGGTATGGCGGGTCGTGTCAGAAGACAATGAGTTTGTGGCGCCGCGACTAACAAATGAGCAAGCTGATAATTTTAGGCTTCTACGAGAAGTTTTTCCCGGTAATGTTGAGGTTTTTGCAACTGATAAATTTGGGGCGCTTATAGCCTCTACAAACCAAACCAGTGATTACTATCAAGCAGATGAAGATTGGTGGATTCAAGCCTACAATGATGGGAATGGTGCGGTCTTTATTGGAGACCCCGAGTTTGATAGCAGCGCGGATTCCTTTGCTGTCAATATCGCTGTTCCTATCTTAGACCAAGCGACTTCTATGGCTGATGCTGAAATTGTTGGGATTCTTCGCACAACATTTCGTTTGGATCGGCTGAATGATATTTTAGAAGCGACAAATGCCACCGACCAAGCCTCGAGCGTTAATATCTATGTTAACGAAGATATTGCAATTGTTTTTCAAGAAGATGGTCAAGTTGTTATTCAAGAACCAGATTTAAATACGCTCGGCGTTGTTCAAAATTTTGCAGATACAAATGAAGCTATTCAGATATTAGATCTCGATGGTCAAAATTTTATTGCTTCAGTTGCTCCTGTAACAACGCATGAAAGAGCACCCTCTATTTTGGGGTTGAATTGGTTGGTTGTTGTGACTCAACTGGAATCAGAGGTATTAGCCTCAGTTGCTCAACAAACTCAAACTGTAACCATTCTTAGTATTGCGGCCTTAGTCTTGAGTGCATTAGCGTCGGTGATTGTCGGTAATATCTTGGTAGCCCCAATTCAAAGATTGACAGAGGTAGCTCAGAGAATTGAAGGTGGTGACCGACTTGCCCGAGCGGATATTCCCGAAACAGATGATGAAATTAAGAATTTGTCGGTTGCATTGAACAGCATGACAGATGAGTTGAGCACCATTTTGAACGAATTGGAAACGCGCGTGGCCAATCGTACGCGGTCACTTGAGATCGCGTCTAATGTGAGTCGCGAACTATCTTCAATTTTGGATATCGATCAGCTCTTAGCGTCAGTCGTGAACTTAATTCGCGATACCTACGACTATTACCATGCTCAAATTTATTTGTGGAATGAAGACAAAACCAAACTGATTATGCGGCAAGGGACTGGGAATGCAGGTCGTGAACTCTTGACCGAGTCGTTTTATATTTCGCCAAATCGTGGTTTAGTTGGGCAAACGGCCGCGTCAGGGGAACCCGTTTTTATTCCCAACGTGCGGGATGTGAATCGCCCAATTGCCTGGATTCCAAATGCCAAACTTCCCGATACTGTTTCAGAAATAGTGGTTCCAATTTTCCTTCAAAATGAAGTCGTTGGGGTTTTGGATGTTCAGGATAATGAATTGGGCAAAATGACTCAAGATGATGTGAACACCCTTCAAGTTGTTGCCAATCAAATTGGGATTGCGATTCAAAATGCACGAGCCTATGAAGACATTCAAGAGCGGGCTGAACAGGATAACTTGCTGCTTAGCCTTGGCCAAAAGATCCAAGCTGCTGATTCAATTGAGACATTGGACAAAACGGCCGTTTCTGAGCTAAGCAAATATGTGTCAGGACAAATAACCATTAATCCCAATTTTGAAGAGCCTAACGGTTCCGTAAATGGAACTGGCGTGATGCCTATCATTGGTGAAAATGGGTCTGACCATGAAGTCGCCATCGGACATTTTACAATATCTGATCCAGCTACATTAACGTCCAAAGAAAAAGAGCTTGTATGGTCAGTCTCACAGCAATATAGTGATCATGCCAAAATTCTGAATCTGAACAATTCAATTGAAGCGGCCTACCAAGAAACAGCAAAATATAGTGAGCAGTTGCGTGAACTGAATGATCTAAATACTGAAAGTAATGCATTATCATCTGCTGAAGATGTTTTGAAGCTGGTAACTAGACGCATTCTAGAAATTACCGGTATGAATAGAGTTAGCATTACTCTAATTGATCAGGATGACCCAGAACATTTGTTGATTGTTCAACAAGAAGGTGAAACGAGAGATATCGGTGTCGGTCAAAAGATGCCCCTAAAAGATTCTCCAATGGAAACAGCCATCTTCTCTGGAAGAATTGAAGAAGGGGTATTTGGCCAAGAGAATGACCAATTTTCTGCAAAGTTTATTCCTCTTATTGCTTTGGGTGAAGTGATTGGTACCATCAATGTTGCTCATGTCAATAGTGACGTGTTTTCTGAGCGAAATGATCGCTTACTTAACCAAATCGCCATTTCAACAAGTTCAATTTTAGAATCAAAGCTGTTATTTGAGCGTAACCAAACAACTTTGAAAGAAACAGAATCGTTGTATGAAATTGTGTCTCAGTTGAATACGGCCGTTAGCGCTGCAGATGTACTAAATGCTATCACTGAATCCCCAATTGCAGAAAATGTTTTCCGGGCGTCATTTAGCTTTATCGATTCAGATGAACAGGAACGTCCTATTTGGATTGAGATGAATGAAGTCTACATTTCAGAGCCCGTAGAAGATGAACCCTTCAGTAAAGGGACAAAGATGTATTTGCCGGATATGAAAATGGCTGATCTTTGGGTAAATCGTCCAAGTGATGTCATTATCATTGACAATGCGCAAACCGATCCCAATATCGATAAGAAATTACAAGCGAACATCAAGAAAATTGGTAATAAAACCATGATTTTCATCCCGCTACACGTTCGGGGTCGATGGTTAGGGCTTATTCGCCTCGCTTGGAAAATAGAGAAAGCCTTTAGTGAAAGCGAAATCCGACTTCTCA
>JANQSK010000136.1 GCA_028284105.1 Anaerolineae bacterium | reverse complement strand
TTACGTCTACATTTTCAGGTGGCACAATTTGGCCAAACCGAATGTTAAACCCGTGGCTAAACATGAGTGTTTTACCAGCTGTGAGGTTTGGTTTGATTGATTCTTGGTAGATCTTGCCTTGTTTTGTATCTGGAACAAGAACCATGATTACATCAGCTGCGGCACAAGCGGCGCCTGTTTCCATAACTGTTAGGCCAGCTTCTTCAGCTTTGGCTTTTGATGAACTGCCTTCATATAAACCAACGATGACATCGGCTCCAGAATCTTTAAGGTTCATTGAGTGGGCGTGACCTTGACTTCCAAATCCGAGTACTGCAATCTTTTTGCCTTCAAGTAGACCCATGTCTGCATCTTTGTCGTAATAAATGTTTGCCATTTTCTCCTCTTTTAGCTCTTAGCTGTTATGTGAAAATCAAAAAGAATCGACTAAGCTTTGATTTTCACCGAGTAAATTTCACATTTCCTAACTGTTTTTTCAAGCTATTGTGTGAAATCTACATATTTTTTATTGATGACCATTTTGGTGGGCAGAAACGGCCGTTTTCATCAATTGTGAATGATCTTGATCGCGAACCATTGCAATCCGACCTGTGCGAACCATTTCTAAAATCCCAAAGTTATTCAAAAGTTCAAGCAGGGAGTTGATTTGAGCAACTTTCCCTACAATTTGAATAATGACCGAATCCATATCTACATGAATGATATGGCCTCGGAAAATTTCAGTAATTTGCATCACTTCCGTGCGTGTTTCAGAATTTGCTTTGACCTTAATGAGTGCCAATTCGCGAGAAATAGGATCACTATTGGTCACATCTTCAACTTCGGTGACATTGATAAGCTTATCTAACTGTGTTTTGATTTGCTTCATGTCCCGGTCACTACCATTGGCAACAAAGGTCATCCGGCTGATCCCAGGCGTTTCACTATGACCAACAGTCAAGC
The DNA here is from genome assembly GCA_028284105.1 of Anaerolineae bacterium. Classification (GTDB taxonomy): domain Bacteria; phylum Chloroflexota; class Anaerolineae; order Promineifilales; family Promineifilaceae; genus QQUD01. Next base: position 3,947 of record JANQSK010000136.1, on the reverse strand, counting down.
TTTCAATATTAAAGTTACGGCGACGGAAAAGACCCGCAACTCGATTCAAAACCCCAGGCTTATCTTCCATCCAGGCAATCATCGTGTGTTGTTTATTTAGCAGTTGATTTTTCATTTTAATTTCCTTCTGATGGAGCTTCCGCAGGACGACGGATCATATCTGCATTGCTTTTACCGGGAGCGACCATAGGATAAACATTGGTAAATTCTTCAACTTGGAATTCCAAAAGGAATGGTCCATCAAACTCTTGCGCTTCTTTAATCGCGTTAATGGCATCTTCCTTCTTGGTGACTCGACGCGCAGCCATGCCATATGCTTCAGCAAGCTTGATGAAATCTGGGTTGAAGAGTGGTGTGCCTGAATGACGTTTGTTGTAGAACACATCTTGCCATTGACGCACCATACCCAAGTAACCGTTATTAATGATTGCTATTTTGATTGGGAGGTTTTCTTGCATAATGGTCGAAAGTTCAACCATGGTCATTTGGAAACCGCCATCACCTGCCACAACCCAAACTTCTTCCTCCATGTTGCCCATTTGTGCCCCAATGGCGGCTGGCAATGCATATCCCATTGTGCCCAATCCACCGGAGGTTAAGAGACTTCTTGGTTTAGTATGGTTGTAATATTGTGCTTCCCACATTTGGTGTTGCCCAACATCTGTAACAACAGTAGCGTTTCCTTCATCTGTTTCATGCCACAAGGCACGCATCACGTATGGAGCAACAAGTTCATCTGTCTCTTGTTCAAGGATGTCACGGTTGGTAGTTTCTGACTTCCACTCTTGAATTTGTGCTATCCATGCTGGATGTTCATTAGCATCTACTTGTGGCACAAGCTCCTTTAAAATGAGAAGTGCATCACCAACAACGGGCGTATCAATGGTTAGGTTTTTCCCCATTTCAGCGGGGTCGATGTCTGCATGAATGATTTTTGCCTTTGGAGCAAAGGTATCGAATGCACCCGTTAATCGGTCATCCAACCGTGCCCCAATAGCAAACAAGACATCACAATCTTGGAGTGCATAGTTGCAATACGCTTCACCATGCATACCACCCCAGCTGATTGAAAGTGGATGCGTGGTGGGGAAGGTGCCAATGCCAAGCAAACTGGTTGCGACAGGAATGTTTGCTTTTTCGGCTAGCTCACGGAGCTCTTTTTCTGCACGAGCGATCGTAACACCTTGGCCAGAAACGATTAACGGCCGTTCTGCATTATTCAAAAGCTCCGCAGCCCGACTCACATCATCAGAATCAGGGGCGTTAACATTCGGATTGTATCCTGGTAAATGGATAGATTTTGGATATTCAAATTCCGTCATGGCCTGTTGGACATCTTTACAAACATCAACTAGTACAGGGCCAGGCCGGCCAGTGCTTGCGATATAGAAAGCTTCTTTGATGGCCATGGCTAAATCATTAATATCCGTAATGAGGTAGTTGTGTTTTGTGACCGGCAAGCTTACACCTTGCACATCAGACTCTTGAAAGCCATCACGCCCTAACAGGCTGTTTGGAACCTGTCCTGTGATAGCAACAATCGGCGTTGAGTCCATATATGCAGTTGCAAGCCCTGTAATAAGGTTGGTCGCACCAGGGCCAGAGGTTGCAATACAAACACCAACTCGGCCAGTTGCTCTTGCATAACCATCCGCCATATGTGATGCACCCTGTTCATGGGTAACCAGAACATGATGAATTGGATATTCATACTTTGCTAAATCGTCATAGGCTGGCAGGATGGCGCCTCCTGGCAGGCCGAAGACAACTTCAACACCCTCAGCAATCAAGCTTTCCCATATAATTTGACCACCAGTTTTTAAGTTGCTCATGAGCTCTCCTTGGGTAGATGTAGAGACAAGATGACCCAGTCATCTTGAATATTCTTCTCCAACTATTTAATTTCCACCAAATACAAAAAAGGCAGAAAACTTTGATATTTTCTGCCTTTTGCATTAATCCAATTCAATGAATTTTTTTGTGTCTGCGATTGAGAATCACGCATTGATGCATATTGAGGTTGAGATGCACACTCGAACATCATCGATTGATGATTTGAGTTCGCATATGTTTGAGGTGCTTGTTGCGTGTTCATTAAAAATTTCCAAAAAAAAACCGCCCTGTTGGGCGGTTTACAATGTTCCAGTTAGTCAAAATGCCATTACCCAACGTTAGTCGTTCGTTCCTCGCTAATAAGTAGGACGTTAATAAGAATAATAACAGAGATAAGGACAATAGATAAGTTCAACATAATAGCACTCTTTTCTAGAGCTCGTTAAGTATACGGCGATCTAAAACAACGCGCCTATAGATATTTTGCTGAATAATGAATTGGGGGAGTTGTGCAATATGCACAACTATTTTGTATTATGAAAAGCGTTTGTTGGATGGAAGATTCAATAGTCTATTAATGTGCCAAGAGGGTTAGCAACCGCTAACCCTCTTGGACTTTCCCACTATTTCCCACTGAACCGCGCATTTCAGCACAAGTCGATATAAGTATAGGAAATTGGGGCTTATTCTTCTACGGATAACCTATATGAACATTTAATTCTTCAAATTGTAAAAAGTGTACAAATTACACTCTCGTACCGAATTTAAAGGTTCAAATATTACCTTTAGACCGCTTAATCTTGGTCCAAATCGCTTCTTAACTGCCATATTTTTAGAGCCAAATGGAGAGCTAACCGCATATTTGATTTATTCAAATCATGGTTTGTTAGTTCTTGAATCCGCTCTAGCCTATACAGCAGCGTATTACGATGAATATAAAGCGTTTCAGCTGTTTGGCTAATATTTCCATGGTGGGTGAAGTAGGCGTCCATCGTTTTGACTAAACTGCTGCGATGTTGCTCATCATAATTGACAAGAGGTCCAATTACCTGCTCAGTAAACTCTTTGACTTGAGCTAATTCTTCTAATTGACCTAACAATCGATAAACACCCAAGCTGTTGAATTCAACGATTTGATTTAGTTTGAGTTTTTCACCTAATTGCATCGCTTGGAGAGCTTCATTATAAACAGTCGGCCACTCGCTTAATGAGAGGGCTGGTCCGCTCGAACCTGCAATGAGCGATGCTTTTGGATACTCTTTTAGAACTTGATCCTTCAACCGATTGGCAAGCTCTTTAGATGACTCAAACTCTTCGGCTGTTTTGAGGGCTTGGAAAACAATGACATGTTTTTCAGCATAAGTGTGAACAAGCACTGCACGTCTATGATTTTGGATAAGCCAGTTAATTGATGTTTCTAAACGTCGAATAGATGGTGCATCTTGCCCAGTCCAACCAAACACAAGAATGGCATGAGGTTGTTGCGTATTATGATCAAGTCGCCCTTCAAGACGGTCAATCTCTTTTTGTGGCAATGTTCCGGCTAGTAATCCTTCAAGGAAGTTGCCACGTAACGCTTTCTTTGCTTCAGATACTGCTTTTGCTTTTGCAAATTCTAATGCACATGCGGATGCACCATGTTCTACAGCAAGATTATCAAGCAAATCAAGCTCATCAGCTGGCCCAAGTATTGAAATATACCCACGAGCACGATCTCCAGAAACAATAGGGCTTACTAAACGGCCGATATTATCGGGTAATACTTGTTGCCAATAAGTTTGTCGTGCGCGTGCTGCTGCTTTCCGGTTCCGCAATACAGAGGGTAATTGATCTCTTTGCTTCAAAATTGTTGTAATGGCGTCGAGGTCGTATGAGAGGTTTTGTGGCGCACTGACCGCTCTTATTTCAAGACGTTTATCCTGAATAATGACCGTTTTACCTGTTAACTTTGAAATAACGACGGTCATCGCTTCTAAACCTTGTTCTTCTCGAGACATCTCGGCGAGCATGCGATAGAGCTGCATTCCTCTTTCTGCTGTTGCGAACTGTCTGTCGACGAGTAAGGTGGCGATAGCTTTATATGTTTCCCTAAGCGGTGTATTTTCAGGAACGAA
>JANQSK010000131.1 GCA_028284105.1 Anaerolineae bacterium | reverse complement strand
GTCGTCATCGTCTTCTACGGGTGTTGCTGATGGAATGGATGTCGGTGTTGAGATATTGCTGATTGGGACCGGTGTTTCTGAGGGCCGAGGGGTGCTTGTGGGTTCAGTTATGACCGGTTGGGTCTCTAAAGTTGGATCAGGCGTCGCATCCCCTTGGTTGACAGGTGGCTGGGTTGAAATTGTTACAGGTAATTGCCCTCCATCTGCAACCTCTTCACTTGATGGCGTTAGCGTAACGCGAACAATGGGATTAGGAGCTTCAATTTCTTGGACGTCCAGATACCAAATATCTCGGTTGATGGCTTCTTTTCCACAGCCAATAGGCCCTGCCCAGCGCCGCCAAATACCATTGACGGTCATTGTGATATCTTCAGGAAGAAGCTCGTTGACTTGGGCTTCAAAGCCACCCAAAGGGGCAATGAGATTACCAGCGGTTAAGTTCCAAGTCACTGGCGGTTGGAAGACTTCACCATCACAGATGAGTATGGGTAATTTTTGATAGCGACCTGTGAGTTGAATGCCCGCCCCTTCATAGGTGATTGGGTTTGTCACCAAATCATTAAAATCAACTGGGAATGCTTGGGCGTCACTGATATTGGGAGTGACTGTCGTTAACATGCTTTGAAAGGGAGTGGGCGTTGGGGCGGTGTTGTTTGCGAAACAGGCTGTGCTAAAAAATACGGCCGTTACGGCAAACAAAAAGAGAGTCACAAGTCGGTTCATACAAAGGCGTATTATAAGCGATCCTCCTCTTTAAAAGAAGCCCCTAATGATAAATAAGCGGTGAACAAGCAAATTCACTACCCCAAATACAAAATCCGCATATAATTCAAAATGAACTTTTCAAAATAATCCCACTGGAAAGAAAAAATCTTCAGCCCATCAATACTAATAGCTAATAGCTCACGGCTCCACGCTTGAAGCTCATAGCTCACAGCTTATAAAAGGGGTGTTACCATGAGTAATCCAAATGACCATTTTGGTGCCAAAGCGAAACTAGAAGGCACCGACGTGACCTACTATCGTCTAGACGCATTAGGTGATAGAGTCAACAAACTTCCATTTTCGATCAAAGTTTTGCTTGAAGCTTTATTGCGAAACTGCGATGGTTATATTGTAGAACCCAAAGATGTAGAAAACTTAGCCAATTGGCATGCACCGTCTCCTGCCAAAGATGAACTCCCGTTTAAACCGGGTCGCGTAATTTTGCAGGACTTCACAGGTGTTCCCGCTGTTGTTGACCTTGCTGCGCTTCGTTCTGCAATGGCGCGCTTAGGTGGTGATCCTAAAAAGATTAACCCACAGGTGCCTGTTGATCTTGTGATTGATCACTCAGTTCAAGTAGACCAGTTTGGTAGCGCTGCCGCCCTCTTTTTTAATGCTGAGCGCGAATTTGTACGTAACCGCGAAAGATACGAGTTTTTGAAGTGGGGAAAAGAAGCTTTTGAAAACTTCAGTGTTGTTCCTCCAGCCACGGGTATCGTTCACCAAGTTAATCTCGAATACCTTGGTAAAGCCGTCATGACCAAAGAAGTGGATGGGGAAACTGTTGCTTTTCCTGACAGCCTGGTCGGAACTGACTCTCACACGACGATGATTAATGGCCTTGGTGTTTTAGCTTGGGGTGTTGGTGGTATTGAAGCGGAAGCGGTCATGTTGGGACAACCCATTTACATGCTTACCCCTGATGTCATTGGGGTGAGGTTAACTGGAAGCTTGCCTGAAGGCGCAACCGCAACGGACTTGGTTTTGGTTGTGACCGAAATGCTCCGCGCAAAAGGCGTGGTTGGGAAGTTTGTAGAATATTTTGGCCCTGGCTTGAGTAGCATGAGCTTGGCAGATCGAGCTACGATTGCCAACATGTGTCCAGAATATGGTGCTACGGTTGGTTTCTTCCCAGTCGATGATGAAACATTAAATTACATGCGCAACACGGGCCGCCCTGAAGAGTTGGTTAATCTTGTTGAAACCTATTGCAAAGCACAAGGTCTGTACCGTACAGACAATACGCCCGATCCTGAATTTACAGATGTTGTTGAACTCGATTTGAGCACAGTCCAACCCAGCTTGGCGGGTCCAAAACGTCCCCAAGACCGCATCACTGTTGCGGACATGAAGCAGCAATATCGTGAAACCCTGCTTGCGCCTGTTGGGCCACAAGGGATTGGCTTGACCGAAGATGATTTGAGCAGAACGGCCGTTATTTCAAACGGAACCGATGTGACACTAAAGCATGGCTCAGTTGTGATTGCAGCAATTACCAGCTGTACCAATACCTCAAACCCTAGCGTCATGGTAGGGGCTGGTCTTGTCGCCAAAAAAGCAATTGAAAAAGGGCTTAAAGTTCCTTCTTATGTGAAAACAAGCTTGGCACCAGGGTCTCGCGTGGTTGAAGATTATCTTCAAAAATCAGAGTTGATGCCTTATCTTGAAGGATTAGGTTTCCACATTGTCGGGTTCGGCTGTACTACCTGTATTGGTAACTCAGGGCCGCTTCCTGAACCTGTGCACAACGCTATCTTAGAAGGTGATTTGGTTGTCTCTTCCGTTTTGAGCGGTAACCGCAACTTTGAAGGGCGCGTTCATCCTTTGACCAAAACAAACTATTTGGCATCCCCACCACTGGTTGTCGCATATGCACTCGCAGGAACCACGGACATTGACTTGAATAATGATCCACTTGGGCAAGACCAAGATGGTAACGATGTTTATTTGAAAGATATCTGGCCATCAAATCAAGAAGTCAGTGATACGGTCGCCCAAACCGTTTCAGCAAGCATGTTCACAACTCAATATGGCAATGTTTATGATGCCAACGAAGAGTGGAATGCGATTCCTATTAGCGGTGGTGACTTATACGAGTGGAATGATGATTCAACCTACATTCAAGAACCCCCATTCTTCACAGAATTGACTCGAGATATTCAACCTATTAGCAATATCGAATCGGCTCGCGTGATGGTGAAAGTAGGAGATTCAATTACGACTGACCATATTTCACCTGCTGGCGCAATCTCTCGCACTAGCCCAGCCGCTGAATATTTGCTTGAGCGTGATGTACAGCCACAATATTTCAACTCTTATGGGTCTCGCCGTGGGAACGACCGCGTGATGACTCGTGGTACATTTGCCAATGTCCGCTTGCGGAACCAAATGGCCCCAGGTACGGAAGGGGGCTGGACAACCTATTTGCCAACTGATGAAGTGATGACGATGTATGATGCTTCTTTGAAATATAAAGAAGACGGCACACCTTTGGTTGTGTTGGCTGGCAAAGATTATGGAATGGGCAGTTCGCGTGACTGGGCAGCAAAAGGAACCTTGTTGCTGGGTATGAAGATGGTCATTGCGGAAAGCTACGAACGTATCCACCGCAGCAATTTGGTAGGTATGGGTGTTTTACCTCTTCAATTCAAAGAGGGCGAAACACGCGAGACGCTTGGCTTAGACGGTTCTGAAACCTTCTCTACGCTTGATCTGACCGATGATTTGCAACCCTTGCAAGACATTACTGTCAAAGCGGTTAAAGCAGACGGTAGTGAAGTTGTGTTCAAAACAACCTGCCGCGTTGATACACCAGTTGAGGTGGATTACTATCGCAATGGTGGTATTTTGCACACCGTTTTACGTAATTTCTTGACTGAATAACTTAATCAAATGATGATGAGTGGTTAGTAATCCGTGTAACGTTACTAACTACTCATCACTAACTACTATCCTCTTTTTGAAGTGCGCGATTACGTTCAAAGACGCTTAAACCCCACCACCTGGATTGAAAATCTATCAACACGTCAATTGGCAGGCATGGTGCTTGCTCTTTTAGTGATCTCAGGCTTTATGTTTTTGTTGGATCGACAGCGCAATTTAGATTTCAAATATGTACCTGAACCTTCTCCAGATTTTTTCTTGCTGAACGCTTATGATGAAGCGGAATTGGTGCAATCCCCTATTATTTCGGGAGAAACGGCCGTATTCATCGGTAATCGCACCCCTGATGAACTAACCGCATTAACCGCCATCGACATACGAACAGGGCAACTTAAATGGCTTGTCGATGTGAACGATGTGTCAGAGCCGGATTGGTGGTTTGAAGAATTGGAATGGAACTATCCTCTTCAATGGCAATGGGGGCCGATTGCGACTGATGGTGGTGCGGTGTTCCAAGCCGACCGATTTTTAATCTCGACCACTGTAACGGCCTTTGAATTAGAAACGGGAGAACCGCTGTGGGAGCGGGAGATTGGCACCATTAACGGTAGTCCAGTTCGCCAATTAAATATGATTGATGGACTGTTGGCAGTCAGAATTATCGAGCCTTCTTATTCTGACCTTTACGTGGTCGATCCAAGTAACGGATTTCGTGTTTTTCGTGAAAATGAGTCAGCATCGAGTCTCTTCTGGCGGGAAGAGATTGAAGGGTATGATCGTGACTATCGTGCCTATAACTTTGGCATGGAAGCCACAACAGTCAATCCATGGCAATTCCAGTTTGAAAGCTGTGGCCTGACGCCACAAGTTCAGCCTGATCGAATTGTGGTGCATGCCCTGATGTGTGATGAGTCGGGACGTGGGGCGATTTTTGCATTGGATCGTCACTCTGGTGCAACGCTGTGGCGTTTAGATGTACCTGTTGTGAGCCAAATCTCTATCGATGGTGAATTCGGGTTTGTTTTGTCTCAGGATAATCAGCTCTTGGCGCTCGATTTAGCATCTGGGAACATTTTATCAATCTTGCGGTTTGATAAGCCGATTCGGAACTTCTCGCCTGAGACGCCGATTTATGTAGGGAGCGGCGGGGGAAAAACGGCCGTTTATATCAGCATGAGTAATCAACTGCTGTTCTTTGATTCCATCTTTAAGAATAATGATGAAAATATAGATTCAATCGAACAATAAATTTCTTTGCTTGAGGAACCCGATGATAAGAAAAATTGGTTTTTCGATAATGATTATTGTCGTTATTCTTTTTGCTGGACTGTCACTTCTAACTTGGTGGGATCAATTTGAAGAAAAGCCAGATGTGTGTAGAAATTTGGCAGATTTTCAAGGCGTGGATTATTTTAATTGTCTCCGAACAGAAGATTATTCTTTAATTTTGAGTGAAGCCTTCCCGGAAGGATCTAGTTCAATTGATGAAGTGATTCAAAGCTTGCACCAGTATCGAGTCACAGAATTTGATTATCCAGGCCATCTCTCAGCTCATTTTGTGATTCGGAAAACTGCATTAGATAAGGCAAGCCGGTCCGTTCAGGTTCATGAATTCGTTTATGACGATAATGGGTCGATCATTAAAATGTATACCTATTATGAAAAATATTACGACTGTTCCATCTTTATGACAGAGTAACTAGTAGGGGGGTAAAGGCAGCTCGTGGAACAGGTCGCGTGGTTCATTGGGCACATAAATCCCGAAGTAGAAGATGAGGTCGGTCAAAACAATGACGACAATAATAAACAGCGCTAAGCGCCATCTTCCACTTTCCCATAGCGCCGAAATCGGAACGGCCGTTGCCCAACAAATAGCTGGAATCATCACCACGTGATGAGAGCTAGAGGGTGCCCCACCTAGTAAGATTCCCCCAAACAGCAGCGCAAAAAAGAGCCATGTCAGTGGAATCCACTGTTTTTTCCAGATAAACCAAAGGATGCCAATCACAAAGATAGGCGCCGCAATCCCAATCAGATAGGGAACGCCAGGACCGTAAAAGCCTGTGACCTCGGGAACGGTCGTAAATGAGCCAAAGTTGCGATAAATTTGATGCCATAGGTAACGGCCGTAATCGACTTCTCCCAGTGTGGCAGTAATAGCTGGCACAGACCAGCCCCATACCACCCGTGACCGCTCAAAAAATAGCCCAGGACGCATAAAAGCAAAGAACGTGATCGGTGCACCTATTGTGATGGCCACCGCAGTCATCTTGCCAAAATGAATCAGCATCTTTTGATAACTGGGCGTCTCTTTCCACATCATCCACAGCAAAAAAGGAAGCACAAAAAGTACGGTTTTGCTGCCTGCGTAGAAATATTGGGATAAGCCTAAGGCTGCTCCTGCAATGACCGCTCCGCCAGACCAATTGCGCCGATACCCATAGGCAAAGGCAGCTAAAACAAGAGGCACCCACAGCGTGTCCCAAATATTGTTAAGTCCGATTCGTGACCACTGGATGTGGTAATGGTAAGCGGTTAGTAAAACGGCCGTTATAAGCGCCGTTCGCCGCGTATCAAAAACAGCCACTGCAAAATAGGTGGCAATAACAGAGAACATGCCTGCAATGGCGCTTAATCCACGTAACGCGGTGAAGTTGTAACCAAACAGCGTAAATGAGAGGCGTAGCATGTAGTTGAGCAATGCGGGTTGGGAATTGGTGGCTGTGTGGAATGGATTGATGGTCAAATTATCTTCAGGGAAGATGTGACGCATGGTGTAGCCGGCCGTGCCGCGCTCATCAATATGAAGTCCCCCAGGCACCGTGTCAAGAAAGGTGATGCGTAAAAGGACGGCAGCAATGATGAGAACCAGTAGCCACCGCCATGGAACGGATTGAGGTAAAGGAATCTTTTCCTGAGGAATAAGCGCAATAATGACGACGAGTGCCGTAATGCCCCACGTCCAGAGCTGCCAACCAGTTACCAGCGAAACGGTGCCGTACACAAACCCAATCGACATGCTGATCAAAACCCCGGCTAAAGTAATGATAAATTGGATCATGGCGGCATCATTTTGACGAATATCTTCCCGCCAAAGACGAATGCTTGATTGCCACCAATTTTCAATCCATGAGGGAGGTGTAAATGGAACTTCACCTGCCATCCGCCTGCGGCGAACTGTTCGCCAAGCAAACGTTAAAATCGCCCCCAAAATGAGGGCGATTGAGATGATTATCCAATATTGGGTGGAGCTTATCCGCATAGGGATAGTTTACCAGTTAGGTGAATGGAAACAAAGATTTGAGCGTTCCCGATTATTACGGTGTCTCTTCAGCAAAGCCTAATGAAACGGCCGTATTGATATTGTCTTCTGCAATATTTAAGCGATAGAAGACACTAGCGGGGCAACCACAGGCGGCACACACAACCCGAGATTCAGTTGTGCCATCATACACTGCAATATCTTCAGCAGAAAGCAGTTCAATGGCTTCCAAAATGTCATCATAAGAAGGGCCATCCGTGTCACATTGGACACCTGAAGAGATGATAACCCACGTTGTGGCGATGGAGGCGTCTGCAGCGGCAAACTCAACATCAGGCTGTGGTAATCGTTCAAGCACTGGCCCTGGGTATGGATCTCGTTGAGGTGCAATTTCGAAGCCTTGATACCCTTCAGGAACGGCCGTTGGCTCTGGTGGGGCGGGATATCCTTCTTCTATTGGTTCAGCAGTGGGTTCTTCAATGGTTGGGGGAGGTGTGATGGTGGCTCTTGGAAGCACATCCGTTTCTGCTTCTGGTTCATCCGCTTCATCATCTTCAACGACTGTGAGTGGATCTGGCTTGACGCCCCCTGTTTCTTCTGCCGTTTCGTTTTCATCAACCGAAGGTTCCGTGTCAGCGGCAGACGCACCGCAGGCAACAATAAGCAGGCTAAAGATGAGAATAAAGAGTAGTTTTTTCATAAATGACACCTTTGTTTAAGTGGAGAAAAGTTCTTCTTATAAAATAAATGTCTTAAATGATTGACTTTTCTCCTGTAAGTAAGCGCTTCATATTTTTGGGATTGATAAAATATTTTCAAAAAAATTGACTATCCAAGGACTTAATGAAAATTAAAACGAGGAGAACAAAAGCTGAAAAACTGATTTGATTTCAAGATCCTTTTTGTTCTCCACATAATCAAGAAAATTAGCTTACTTAAAAATCAATTGAGAATAAATTCTTAAAAATAAAGGGATTTGGGAAAGTGAGAGTTATAAAGGTTGTTCTCTACAATTGATTGGAACGAATGACAAACATTGTAGCAAAATCCAAGTTAGGACGTAAAATCAAGAAGTACTATTGTAAATGACAGGTTAATAATAAAAAAGATGATGTCAAGCTTTTGTCGTTTATGTATCAGATTATTAGGTGCATGTCACATTCTAAGGTTCTTTTTGTGATGCACTTTTAATAGAGCAAACAATAAACAAAATAAATGGAGAATTCTGTGAAAAGAACAGTTTTTATATTTCTTCTCATTTTATTATTCGCAGCATGTTCACAACCTGCAGCGAATGATAATGAGGAAGCGGGTTCAACTGAACCTGAATCAAATGCAGTGGCAGAGGCCCCAACTGAGGCACCTGTCGAGGAAACGGCCGTTGAAGAAGAAACGCCCGTTGATGAACCAGAGCCAAACCCTGTTGAGGAAGAGCCTGTTGTTGAAGAAGAGCCAGAACCAGAACCTGAGCAAGAGGTGCTGCAAATCGAGCCGGTTACTCCCGAAACCGCTTCGATGATTCGGGATAATGATTGGGTGAAAGGAGCAGAAAACGGCCGTATTGTCATCATAGAATACGGCGACTTTCAATGACCGGGCTGCGGTGCATTTGCGCCCGTGTTGGCGCAACTCTTGGAAACCTATCCTGATGATGTCACCGTCGTTTATCGACACTTCCCTTTAAATAGCATTCACCCAAACGCGCAAAAAGCCGCGG
>JANQSK010000164.1 GCA_028284105.1 Anaerolineae bacterium | reverse complement strand
TGATTGCTTAATCCTCGCGCGACTAGCTTGAGTACATCAACTTCCCGTTCTGTAAGCGGGTCAACTGCTGACTCTTGTCGTTTAACTTGGGTGACTTCTGCTAAAAGCTTTTTGGCGATTGTCGGATGAAGTGTAACTTCACCTAGATTGACCTGTCGAATGGCTTGAATTAAGTCGTTGGGACTCGTATCTTTGATTAAATATCCTAATGCACCAGCCTTAATGGCGGGAAAAACTTTATCGTCTGTGGCAAAGCTTGTTAGGACTAAAATTTTGACATCTTCTAGCTTGCTAACAATCTGTTGAATGGATTGAATTCCATCAAGCACAGGCATTACTAAATCCATTAACACAACATCAGGCTTGAGTTTTAATATCATGTCAACAGCTTCTTGGCCGTTTGATGCCTCCCCAACGACCTTGAAATCGTGTTCAGTTTCCAATAAATCGCGGACCCCTCGGCGAACAATATGGTGATCGTCTGCTATAAGAATTCGAATTTGTGGTATCATAGAGGCACCTCTACTTTGAGTTCGCAGCCTTGATTTGGAGCGGTTATGATCGTTAAACGGCCGTTTAATTGATTGACCCGTTCTTGAATACCCTGTAAACCCACTCGACCAGCTGGAATCGCATCAAAATCAAACCCGATACCATCATCAATTATTGAAAGTATAATTTGGTCCTCGTTTTGCTCTAGCAATACTTTGAGATTGTCTGCTTGGGCATATTTAGCCACATTATTTAACCCTTCCTGTGCAATTCGATAAAGAGAATATTCTATTTCGGAGGATAGTCCTTCAATCTCTTGAATCTGATCTGTAATTATTAGCTTTCCTCGAGATTCAACATTATTCAAGCGAGCCTTTAATGCAAGGGATAATCCTTCTGACTCTAAAATAGGTGGACGAAGTTCATAGATCAAAAGCCTCGTTTCTTGGAGAGTCTGCGTGGCATCTTCTTGAATTTTACTTAAGTAGGAAGTGACATCTTTCGTATGACCTGATGCCAGCTTTCGATTGGCAGCTTCTGCTTGCATGGATAGTCCATAAAGCGTTTGTGCAACTGAATCATGTAAATCACGAGCAAGGCGGGTGCGTTCATTCGCTATTGCCAACTCTTCTGTCTGGTCTGCAAATGTTTGTAATTGAGAATGTGCCAATTGGAGATCATTGAAGAGAGCCTCGCTTTTTTCTTTCTCACGGTTGGCTTGTTGAACCATTTGGATGAATGTGTAAGAAAAGATGATCCCTGCAATGTAAAGCATCAAAAAGGAAAATGCATTGGGAACCCCAAATTGGATGAGCAATGCAACGGCCGTAACAGCAATTAATGTATACAGCCATCGTCTACTGCTTTCAATGGGGAGAATGTAGCTTGCTTGCCCTGCAAGAATCATATACAGCATGGCAATAAAATCTAGCTCAAAATGAAAAATTGAACCTAGAAAGATAAGTCCCATTTGGAAGAAAAGATAAAAATGAGTGGCAACTCGACTTCGTGTTGTAATGATAGGCTCTATACCAATCAATATCCCAAAAATAATTAAGATGATGCTGATTGCCCATGTTAAAGGATGTTGTTCTTCAATAAATTCTGTGATCCAACGTAGCGTGACAGCCCCCCAAATACAATAACTAATTGGAAGAAAATAGAGAGCGCCCGATCTTTTTAACCACAGTTCTTTCATAAGAATAAAATTATAAATAAGTAAGGTTCGTTCCGCATCCTAAAAATTATGGAAATGATGTGGCGATTTTAAGTGCTTGGAAATACTTTTCTTTATGGATGCTCTCGAACAAGAAATTAGGCAAACTGTTTTCATCTTAAAAAATTGGAGATTGATATGAAGATGAAAATAGTTTATTTAGTGGCACTCATTTTTGTGATTCTATTTGTTGTGCCCGTTTTGTTTGCTCAAATAAGTGAGACCCAATCTAGGGAGTGGGAACTTCCCAACCTCGATGAAATGAGTTACTCGGAGGTAACCTTTTTGAATGAGGGGCAAGACATTCAGCTTGCTGGAATGCTTTTTATGCCAGAAGGTGAGGGGCCATTTCCAGCCGTGGTGTATTTGTATGGCTCAGGCCCTAGTTCCCGTGAAAATCGATGGATGCTTACTTTGGTCAAGCATTTACAAGAAAACGGTATTATGGTTTTGGTGCCAGACAAAAGAGGCTCTAGCTTGTCCGAAGGGGATTGGCGAACAGCATCCTTTGAAGATTTGGGGAGGGATGCACTTGCTGCCGTGCAGTTTCTAAAAGGGCAAAACGAGCTTCTAATAACTGATATTGGGCTGATTGGGTCAAGTCAAGGCGGTCATATTACCCCTTTGATCGCGGGACTTTCATCGGAGATTGATTTTATTGTTAATTTATCTGGAACGGCCGTTCCTATTCGAGAGCAGCTTGTGTATGAAGAAACGCATAATCTGCGCGAGATGGGATTCCTTCCGGTGGTATCAGATGCATTGGCCTATCCAGCCGCTTGGTCTATTCGGGAAGTTCGGCAGAAGCCGTTATGGGATGCGATTGGTGATTATGATCCGATGCCATATTGGCAAAAGCTCGAAGTAAATGCTCTTGTGATGTATGGCATTGATGATACAAACATTCCAGCGAGAAAAAGTGCTGCATTGCTTAATTCTCTTCAAAAATCGAATATTACAGTTCAATTGTATGAAGGTTCTGGGCATGATCTCGAGTCACCTGTTGGACAAGGTAACACAATTATTAGACAAGAAGTGCTAGATGAGGTCAGGCTATTTATCTTAAATGAATAGATGGTTCGTCGTCATTTATAGGGGCTTGAACTGCTCAAAAGCATCTTGACACTCATTGCAGTACCAAATGGCTCGGCATAATGTCGAGCCAAAACTGTTTTTAAGTGTTGTCT
>JANQSK010000155.1 GCA_028284105.1 Anaerolineae bacterium | reverse complement strand
ACCTTTTTATTGGCTACTGTCTGGTCTGGTAACGGTGACATAATGGTCTCCTTTTGTATTATCGGTTATTAATGTTTTCTGGGATAGCAGCAGTTTGCTAGCATCACCCAAAAATTGCATGTTCATATCGTATGGATTGGCATCAAAAAGGGGAAGGGATTTTTTCAACCGTTCTGGTACTTTTCTTTTCATTGTTCAAAAATAGATATATTTCCTCTTGAAAAGATGGCACAAAATCAATATGATGTGCTACGTGGAGATTGATTTATGAGCACAAACACTAAACCCTCTGTAACTGATCGAGATATTCCGCTACATACCTTTGGTATGGGGATAACGAGAACCCACGACGAGCTTCCCCTTGAATATTTGAACTTTGATGCAGCACCAAGTTTTGCCAGAGCGACCTACCCACATCGCCACAACTTTTATGAAATTTTGTATGTCACTGGGGGGATTGGAACGCATTTTATCGATTTTCATGCGTTCCCAATTGAACCAAACACATTCTATTTTATCTCGCCGGGACAGGTGCATTATTGGGAAACGATTGTACCTATCGAAGGTGAGATTTTAGCGTTCACAGATGAATTTCTGTCGCTTGCGCCAGCAGATTACATGATTTTGAGTGAGCTTTCTTTTTTTCACAGCGTGTTGGGTAGCCCAACCCTAAAACTAAACGAGATGGATCGCTTACAGATAACGTCGCTGCTTGGAGCCATTATTAGAGAGTTTAAGGCGTATGAGTTACGGGCAGCATCGGTTCTGCGCGCCTATCTACACATCTTGCTTGTCCAACTACAACGCATCTGTGCTATTCAGGAGCGTAATTCTACGAAGGAACGAGATGCTGCGGCTCAAAAGCTGACCCGCCGATTTAAACAGCTCGTGGATGCGCAGTTTGTCGCCAATCAATCAGTGCAAAGCTATGCAGAACAGCTTAATGTATCAGTCAATCACCTGAACAAGATGGTGAAGGCGGCAACCGATCGTACGCCAGGTCAACTTCTCCGACAGGCAACCGTACTTGAGGCGAAGCGCTTATTTCAGCATACGAATCTATCGGCTGCTGAAGTTGCCTATCGTCTCTCCTTTGATGATCCATCCTATTTTGGGCGTTTTTTCAAACGTGAAGTTGGAGTAACTCCCGGAAAATTCCGGCTAGGTTTGACTTAAATTTCAATGGATGGATTTCATTGGGGATCATGCGATTCTTGAGGTAGTCTACTTAATCTGTTGCTCAAGTTTATGCAGAATTTGCATCAACTGCTCTATCTCTTCTGGGGGTAAATTCACAAACAATTCTGCCATTAGGGCATCATGTTGTGGCAAAATCGGCATTAGCTTCTGCCAGCCTGCCTCCGTCAAATGTAAATAGCTTTTACGCCCCTCTTTGTGCCGCCTGACCCAACCGCACCTCTCCAATTTCTGTACTTGTTGGGTCACATTCCCTTTGGTTACCGTCATGCGTTCCGCATAGCATTGCTGCGTGCGTCCCTCATCGATGGCAATCGCAATGAGCAAGTCAAATTGGGCGCGACTCAGATCAGCCTGTAAAAATGAAGGACTGATAAAGTCCGTTCCCTTTTTGACAACACGCAGCAGGCGCAGCCAAACGAGAAATGGCTGGCTTTTTGCTCGTTGGTGCATCTGGGAACGGAATTCACTTTTCATACAAATAGTCCTAATTACACATTGCTTGGCTACTGCCTTGCCTACCATTCGAACGATATTTCTCGAACGATATTTCAGGGCAATGGCTAATATAAATATATGATACCAAGTTTCTGGCTAAGCCTCTAACCTGTTTTTCGACACCTCCATCAAGGCAGTTGCCATTTTCGACGAAAATGGCTTGCACACCAACCACCGAAATGGCGCGTGGCATGGCCAATGCTCCGACATGCCCGCAGATACTCCGCAGATGCTCTAACGATTTTATAGCGCCAATACGACCTGCCGCATCGTCCAGTAAGGCTACAGACTTCTCTTTCGGGGCTGAAGGAAAGCCCATATTATCGATGATCAGCTTCATTAGGCTGCTGAACGTTCCGTGATATTCTGTTTTAGTTAGGATGATGCCATTGGCAGTGGCCAAGAGGGTTCGTATCTTCGTCGGCGATAAATGGTTTGGCGTCTCATGCGACATTAGGTAGGCCTCACCAAACTATTAAGGCCGCTGTTAATCTATGCGTTGATGCTCTGAAATTGCCCAGCCATGATCAAAGGAAGCCGATGTAGGGGGCATCAACTTCCTAGATTTCTTGCCTATAAGATTGTGGCATAAGCCCTAATCTCTGACTCCTCTCCGTATGCGGATATTCATAATGATCAACCATAAAATCAAAAAGCTAGATAAACTGGCAAAAAGTATATTAGTTACCAGCACAGAGAGTCCTGTGTAAGTTTGAACTAAACCCACTACAAATGAGGCGATGGATAGAACAATTGCTGCCCAACCAAGCCAGGCAGGATGTTCCTCGCTCTTCAAGACACCCCAACCATACAGAAAGAAAGTAATTCCGAAGAAGAGAACGATATAAAAACTAAAGAGGGCGATGTCGATCTCTTCCATCATTTCGGCAACACGGAGAGCAGTTTTCTTTTCTGGAACGGGGGCATGGCTCCAAGCAACGTGCGTTGCTTTTGAAGCAATACCATCCATTGCCATCAGAACAGTCCAGAGTGCTGTGCTAACCAGTGCACTCATATTGCCAAAATATGTCCAAACAAGACTGTTTCGATTGGTAAGCGAGTGGTGAATGGCAAGTAGCCCCGGCAGTAACAATAATCCACCTAGCCACAAAACGACGTGATCAGTTACCCAAATATCACTGTGCGCAACCGTTTCAATTTGGAATTCGTTGACTTCAATGTTGGGGGAGCGGGGATGTACAATGTTGGCAATCATGAAGAATATCGCGCCAACAATTGAAGCGAGGGTACTTATTCGCAGTAATGACTTATGCTCTTGACTATCGGTAACAAATGTATTCATGTTAAATCTCCTTATGATAAAACTCAGTTTTATTCTGCTTTGTTTGATTAAAATGTTGACAATTACTGTTTAGTGCTAAACATTTGACAATCATTAGTTTAGTGCTAAACTATTAGAGAGTCAAGCATATTAACGTATTTCAAATAGTGCTCCTGGAGCGATATGTATTGAGCATCTGAGGAATTTATGAACAAAAGTCAGAATGAGCCTGAGGCTACACAAGCAGAAGACAGCTTTCCCCTTGAAGGCATGGCGTTGACACATATTTTGGTGGTTAGTGATTTGGCACGGGCGCGTACATTTTATCGTGATGTGCTGGGTGCGAAGCTGTATGGTGAATATGGTGGCACGTCGATTGTGTTCGATTTTAATGGTGCCTGGTTGTTGGTTGTGACAGGTGGCGAGCCGACGAAAGATAAACCGACAGTCACTTTTACCCCACCAAATGATCCCGATAGGGTAAGCCATTCGATCACAATACGCGTACCAGACTGTCAGCGAGCGTATGAGATTTTATCACAACGTGGCGCACAATTTTTGACGCCTCCAGTCAATTGGGGGTATGAAATTCGCGCCTTTTTCCGTGATCCCGACGGCCATCTTTTTGAGATTAGCCAGGTGGGTTCCGTTTGATCAAAGCGCATCATTTTTGTGAGAAAATGATGCAGATTGATCTTGATAGGGTTGAAGTGTAAACAAAGGAGTTAGGTGAGATGGCTAAGAAATACCGTGATGAAGGAATTGCTGTTGAATTTGATTTGAAGCGTTGCATCCACGCAGCCAAATGTGTGCATGGTTTGCCAGCGGTGTTTGATCCACAGAAACGGCCGTGGATTCAACCCGAACATGCGGGGAACGATGCCTTGGCTGAGGTGATCTTGCGCTGTCCCTCAGGCGCTCTCCAATTTGAACGCAGTGATGGCGGCCTGAATGAGGTGCCTCAACCGACCAATACAGTTATGCCTGTTGCCAATGGCCCACTATATTTGCGCGGCGATATGACGGTTACGCTATCTGATGGGACGCAACAGCGGGAAACCCGGCTAGCACTTTGCCGCTGCGGGCAGTCGGCCAATAAGCCATTTTGCGACAATTCACATATTAAGGATGGATTTAAGGCTTCGGCATCTGTTGCTGAAGCACAGGCGGATTTGATCCCCGTCGCTAAAGGTGGGGAATTGAAGCTGACGCCGTTGCCAAATGGCCCTGTCCTTATTCAGGGCGACTTTGCGATTGTGGATGGGGATGGTGTGACACTGTTTGCGGGAGACAAAGGGGCGTTGTGTCGTTGTGGTGGGTCGGCG
>JANQSK010000075.1 GCA_028284105.1 Anaerolineae bacterium | reverse complement strand
ATTCCCAATCCCATAAATGCACGACACCGATGCCACAATGATGACATCTTCGCGCGTTAGCAGATTAGACATGGCCAAGAGCCGTAAACGGCCGATTTCTTCATTAATTTTTGTTTCCTTTTCAATAAACAGATCGTGTCGTGGTACATACGCTTCTGGTTGATAGTAGTCGTAATAACTCACAAAATAGGAAACAGCATTGTTGGGGAAGAACTCTCGAAATTCAGCATAGAGCTGAGCAGCCAGCGTTTTGTTGTGGGCAATCACAAGGGTGGGGCGCTGCGTTTCTTGAATGACGTTTGCCATGGTAAACGTTTTACCCGTTCCTGTGGCCCCAAGCAGGGTTTGATATTTCTCCCCCTGGCCTAGACCATGCACGAGACCTTCAATCGCTTTGGGTTGGTCACCCATTGGTTTGAAATCAGACACAATTTCGAGTTTGGGCATGTTTGCTCCTTGTTGAAAGGTGTCACGTATCAGCTTTTACGTGGCACAAATAGGGTGTTCAATTAGGGGAGTTTTGCTTGATAATTTGTAGTTTGATTGAATCAATGAGCATAGAACTTACGTTCTTGTATTCTAACATAAATTGCATAAAAGATCGATCAATTTTAAGAATTGTGGGAATAAAAAAGTGCCAGTTTTTCATGCGATTTTGCGCATGAATGCTGACACTTTTTGGGAGTGGAGATGGCGGGAATCGAACCCGCGTCCGAAAAATTCAGCCTCTAGACATCTACAAGCATAGTTGACCTATTTAGCATTTAGCTATTGGGCACCCCGGTCAACTGGGTTAGCCAATAGCTGGTCGCTTACCCCCTAGAGGGCTCTTAAGCAACTCTAGCGACATCGAGTTGCAGCACGCCGATGATCATGTCGTTCGCAATCTATCCAAACGGCGAAAGGAGTAGAACGAACGGGGTGCTTTATAGGGCACCATCTAGCTCTTAATTAACTGCGAATTAGGCAGCCATTGGAAGAGCGTTGTATGAACGAGTGTTATTTGCACTTATTCTTTTGCTTCCAGTTTTGCGAGTTGTAAAGCGTGCTCGACTTGCAGTCCAGGACCAGCCTTCCCCGTCGAAGCCTGTCATCCCCAAATTTTTAAAGTCCAAGCAGAAACTGCTTAAGGAAATTCATTATAACATGGTGGTAAACGGCCGTCTATCAGAAAAATATAAGTTTGCCTTATGGCCTTTATTCGGCATTTTTGAATCATTTTTCCTCAGGTATAATGCTGAAACACAATTCACAAGGACGACATATGAAAGTATTCATTACAGGTGGTTCAGGATTTATTGGACAACGCATCGTACAAAGGTTAATTGAACGCGGAGACACAGTATTTGCACTTGCTCGCTCCGAACGGAGTGCCGGCATTTTAAGTGACTTAGGCGCAACGATAGTTCCCGGAGATATAACCGATGTTGATTCAATGCGCCTTGGCATGAGAGGGTGTGATGTCGTTTTTCATGTGGCCGCTTGGTATAAGATTGGGGCTGTTGATCAGTCTGAAGCCGAAGCGGTTAATGTTGTCGGTACGCGCAAAGTATTACGATTAGCTATCGAATTAGAAATTCCCAAAATTATCTATACCAGCACAATTGCCGTTTTTGGTGATACGCGGCATCAATTGGTTGATGAAACCTATTTAAGTGGAGGCCCCTTCCTCACTGAGTATGATCGAACAAAATGGTTAGCGCATTACAAAGTTGCCATGCCTTTGATTCAAAAAGGTGCTCCTATTGTGATTGTGATGCCAGGGATGGTTTTTGGGCGTGGGGACCAAAGTGTTGTAACAGAACTGATGCGCTGGTTTTATCGCGGTTTTCCACTTTTGGCTGGTCCAGAAACGATGCTTACCTATGCCCATGTAGATGATATTGCTGAAGGACATATTCTTGCAGCTGAACTAGGGCGAATTGGTGAAAGCTATATTTTAGCGGGTCCTGCAATTCCTTTAGGAGATATGGTCGATTTTTGGGGAGACTTAACAGGTAGGCCAGCACCGGCTTTGCGTATTCCGGCACTGTTTCTTAAACCATTTGCGCCACTACTCGATTTTGTAAAGGGGATTGTCCCTCTGCCTTCCTTGTTTTCTGCAGAAGCAGTCTCTTCGCTAGGCACAACATATATGGCGAGCTCAGAGAAGGCTAAAGCAGAGCTGGGATGGAAAACACGGCCGTTACAATCCCAAATGTTAGATACATTAAACTGGATTGCCGAAGAAGAAACTGATTTTGCTGAGTCGGCAGCAGGAACCCAGCGAAGATTAGGAATTGCTGCGCTCTCATTAAGTCTATTGTTGCTGTTGTGGTGGATTGTGGGTCGATCAAACAAAGATTAAAAATAATATAACTCTTTGTTAGCGGGGGCATAAAAAAAGCCCGCAACATGCGAGCCTCTTACACGAAAAAAGATCCATCAATTAAGATTGAATCTTTCTTATTTATTCAAAATATCTTTTAACGAAAAGACTAATAGTTTTGACGGCGTCTTTGTTGTTGACGACGAATAGCTACTTTTTGCAAACGCACTTTTTCTTCTTCCTCACGACGTTTCTTAATCGTGTGAGCTATAAAAGTTCCGTAAAGTACGACAGCAGTTAAAAGTACAAACATGAATGCCTCACTAAAAATGTTCCATAATCAATACAGACAATAATCATATTCTCCATAATCTCAAACCAAAGTCAATACCCAATATGCCAGATGAATAAATTTTCATATTAACGCATTCAAGCTAGGTCTTTAGTCCTTTTGAAATGAAGATGCCCGTTAATGTCCTATATCAATATCGTTTATGTGATTGACAGAAAGTTTTCTAAAAAAGATGTCTTATAAAGGCTGTCAATCACCGAGAAAATTACAAGAATTGAAGCTGATCTAATTTTTAAAACTTTTTGTTCTCCACTTAATCTTATTGATATTGAAAATGTTTTGTGTCTATTACTGAGACAACATTGTAAGGCTATCTATTACAGGGAATATTACATTTATGCAGCGTAATGGTATTAAGGTTATTTTATTGAGTTTTTTAGCGTTAATTTTATTAGGATGTCAGACAGCCACCTTATCAGAAGATACGGATGCTGTTCAAGTAACGCCTACTGTGATGATTGAGGAGCCTCCTACAGCTGTTTCCACTGAAACCAGCACACCCGTTGAAACCAGCACATCTACTCCCATACCAACAGACATCCCCTCAACCCTTGTTCCAGACCCCACAGCAACAGTAACCCAAGAGCTGATACCTTCAGCAACGGCCGTTTCTGCTGATCCACGTCCACAAAATCGACAGCAGCTGTTTGCCCAACTGGTGCAAATCAATAATCAGGCCATTGATGAGGTTACTTTACTCAATGCGCTTGTTGTGGATCAATCAATTGAAGAATCAGAATGGGAAGAACTTTTGAAAACAGCGATTTCTGCTTTGGATGCAATAGCCATTCAACTCGAAGAAATGGCTCCTGTTCAGACTGCGGGTCAAGCTTATAATCAAAATGCCGAAGCATTGCTACTTTGTACAGAGATTGCGTCCAGAATAGATGAAGAAATTTCAGCCGGTATATTAGAAAACCTACCTCAATATGAACCCGAACTATCAACTTGTATTTTTGGGCTAGATAAAATGAATGGGCTTCTCACGCGTCAGGAAGCCTCAAACTCTGACGGTGAAGATACGGCCGTAAATTTAGTGGGCTGTGATGGTGTCTCAACCGGATTTGTACCGCTTCCTGAATTAGGCACAGGCCTGTATCAAGGCATGATGGGAGGGCTTTATCCAGATGGTCTTAATGAAAGGCCAGATGACCATGAGGCATTAGGTCTCTCATTAGCTGATGAAATTGAACCGATAAACGGGCAGATAGTGCTTTTATCAATTGGTATGAGCAATACGCGTAATGAATATGATTTCTTTATTGATGCGGTTGCAAACGATGCTGAAGTCAACCCTGCTGTTTTACCTGTGAATGGTGCTATTCCAGGACGGCCCTCCCAAACGATTGACTCACCAGATGCAAACTATTGGGAGTTGGTTGAAAATCGTCTTCGTCGAGCCGGGGTTTCCCCTGAGGATGTGCAGGTGATTTGGGTCAAACAGGCGCATGGATATCCCAAACGGCCGTTTCCAGACGATACCTTAACCTTTGAATCTGAGTTGAGAAACATTGTTCAAATCCTTCCTATCAAATATCCAAACGTCAAGCAGGTCTTTTTATCAAGCCGCATCTATGCAGGATACGCTGTCACAAATTTAAGCCCAGAACCGTATGCTTATCAAGCAGGGTTTGGGGTGAAATGGGTGATTGAAGATTATTTGACTGGCGATTTGCCCAATGCGCCTTGGTTATCTTGGGGACCATATCTGTGGGGAGATGGTGAGACACCTCGCGAAGATGGATTAATTTGGACTTGTGATGATTTTGAAAAAGATGGTATTCATCCCGGAACGACTGGGCGAGAAAAAGTGGCCCAACTGTTACTGGATTTCTTCAAAACGGATAGCGTGACGAAAGGCTGGTTTTTGAATAGTAATCCCTAAGGCGTTTTGAACCACCTTGCTAGGCAGGATTTTGAACCTTATTGTGAACTTTTAGCTCTTGCCGTTTGTGCTGAAATTCTTCAGGCACATGATCATAAAAGATACCCTGTAGCTGAATAGGGCCTTCTTTTGGCACCGTTGTTTTGATGATGGCTGCATTTGGCAGTTGGAACCCTAAAATAAAGTGCCTGTAGCGCAACATGAGCCCTGGAGTTGGATCAACAGGACGCATCAGTTGCATCCAAATCATCGCTCTAAGAAACAGTCCGTGGCTGAAAACCGCAATAAATTGATGCTCTTGCTCTCGAAGTCGTTCCATCATATCTTCGATTCGTTCGACCATCTCAGCAAATGACTCCCCTTCATCCATCTCTTTCTCAAATGGATCATTGCGATGCCAATATGCACGCGCAAAATCAGCTCGATCCGAGCCCCGGGTGCCATTGTATCGTTCTGGATGAAGGTAGGTGAACTCGTGTACTGGCCACTCTTCTACTTGAACGGGTTTAAAATATTCGATGGTAGGAACGGCCGTTTGCCAGGTTCGCACATAAGGGGAAACCACGATTAAATCAGGTCGATTCGTGAAGGTGGGTACGATAAATTCCGCTTGTTTATGTCCCAACTCCGTGATTTCTGATTGAGCGGGATGGGTCGTAATCATGTTCGCATTAGAAATGCTTTCTGCATGACGGATAAACCAAACTGTTGTCACAGATACTCCTACAGTGACGCAAGCTTTAAATGGAACGCGAGTTGACGTGTGCGATCATCTTGGATTGCGTTTCTTGATATTGTTTAACGGCCGTTTCATCTTTCCGCAATAGAGCCAACTGGATAGCTCGCTCTACGTCTTGAAGGGCTTTGTCAAAACGAGACAGCTCAGCATACGCTAAACTTCGCGCATACAGTAATGTCATTACGTTTACCTGTTCTTGAGAAGAATATGCATCATTGTCACGAGACAGATCAATCTTCTTTAGGCTGACATTGTAATGCTCGATGGCCGAATCAAATTGACCTCGATCAAAATGATACTGTCCGATAGCACGATGTGCAAAGATAGCTTTCCCATCGGTAGAAATGCCCAGATCAACCGCTTTTTGCAGGCTTTCAAAGGCAACTTGCGGAACGGCCGTTTGTTGTTTGTTAATCTGGAATAAGGCGAGTTCTAAATAGGCGTCTCCATTATTTGGATACTGTTGAATGAAAGCTTTTAATTTGTTTTGTGATTCTCGTAGTAGTCCACGTTCGCGTAAAAAGGAGATTTCTTGGAGTTGAATGGCTGGATTGGGATTGTTCTTTATTGCATCTTGGAGCTGTGTAAATTCTTGCTGTTCAGACTTGGAACGGAATGCAATTCGGTCAAAAACGCCGCGTCGTTCGCTGATGCCATATCCAATTAAGATAATGGCATGAACAACGGCCGTTAAACTGCTCCAAAATGGTGTTTGTGAAAAGTCATAAATGGTTCGCCAATCCCCAATCTGAGAAACGGCCGTGAAGACGGGATAGTAAATAAGGCTCAAGATAATTTGCTCACGTAAAGAACGAATCCCTAAATAACGCAGCGTTTCTGATGCGTTTCTTCGATAAAACAGCCAAACCCCAATGCCAACTAGCAAGCTTCCTAAGGTGCCCGCTAAGCTAATAAACCACGATTCAAAGGGCGTATACACTCCTCGGTGTGACACAAATCCCCAAAAAAAGAAAAACCCGCCCCCAACGACTTCTCCTCCGAATAGCCAAATGGCAACAGCGTGGGCTAGCTCATGCAATAAAACGGCCGGAGGCACAACAATAAGGAAAGCGGCGCGATTTACCCGATTCTTTTGAAGATGAGTCATCGGATTGGCTTTGAAATTCGCCCAATCACGCCAAATTGCTTGCCCCAAACGAAACGCTTGGTAAACGTAGAAAAGGGAAAGGAGTGTAAAAATTGAAAATATGTTCATTAAAAATTATTCTAAGACTAGCTTATGGAGTCACCCATGTACCTGTCTTCTTCTGAAGCGCTTTTGAAATGTTATCTGGGTTCGTAATTAAAGCAGAACCTCTAGAATTTTCGAGGAACTCTAATATGGCTTCAATTTTAGGACGCATGCTTCCAGGAGGGAAGTGGTCTTCTTCAAGGTATCGTTTTAGGTCAACGGCCGTAACATCACCTAAATCGACTTGTTCCGGAGTGTTAAAATTTAATGCTACTTTTTCAACGCCGGTAGAAATGAGTAGTAAATCAACGTCTAAATCTTTAGCAAGTAATCCACTAACGCGATCTTTGTCAATGACAGCTTGCACACCACCAATTTGACGAAGTTCACCTTTACTATTGTGCACAACTGGGATACCGCCTCCACCTGCCGCAATCACAATGCTTCCGTTCTCAATTAAAT
>JANQSK010000061.1 GCA_028284105.1 Anaerolineae bacterium | reverse complement strand
CAGGATTGCCGATAAACGAGCGTTTTAAGACCATAAATACGCGCATAATCCAGCATGTATTGGTCTCCGGCCCCCTTTGAGCATCCATATGGCGAATGGAAATCAAGCGGTAATGTTTCAGGAATCCCCTCTTTATAAACTTCGTAGGCATAACGGCCGTTTTCTTCAATAACCCCAATTTGTTCTAAACCACCGTATACCTTGTTAGTTGATGCATAAAGCACTGCAGCATCGGGACAATGGTGTCTGACTGCCTCAAGCACATTGAATGTGCCAAGGGCATTGATTTCAAAATCTTCACGCGGGTTTTGCACTGAGGTGGTCACAGCTACTTGGCTCGCTAAATGGAGCACAACATCTGAGCCACCTATACATTCGCAGAGGGCATCATAATCTCGGATATCGCCTTCAACAACCGTTAAGTTTTGGCTGTAACGGTCGTTGAGCCATTCAATGTTTAGGTAGCTCCCTACCCGTGACATATTGTCAAAAATAACAACATCATGCCCGCTTGCTAAAAATCGATCGGCGCTGTTGCAGCCGATAAAGCCTGCACCGCCAGTAATAAATATTTTCATAATTAAATTAGTCTGTTTGTGTTACGCGTCCCTTATGTTTGTTCATTCTTTATACAGCCCAAATGGTTAATACCCTTAATTCTTAAATTGGGAAAGAAGCGTCTGATTCGCTTCGTTCAAGAAATTAGCATATGGTGCATCAAGGGGAGAAAGGGTCATTAGAATTGCATCCTCATTCGTGTCTCTATAATATTTTTTCCGCAACCCGACTTCTTTAAACTGATATTTTTTGTATAAAGATTGAGCCGCTTTGTTGCTTGTTCGAACTTCTAGAGTCACCATCGTAACTGGATTTTGCTGAGCAATAAATAAACTATTTTGCAGTAAAAGCTCACCAAGCCCTTTTCCACGCCAATTGGGGTGAATGGCAATGGTGCTAATATGTATTTCATCACCTATTGCCCAAAACCCATCATACCCAACGATTGTGTCCCTCTCAAGCAAACAATGGTACTCTGCAATTTTGTTTTCTTCGATTTCGTATTCAAAAATTTCTGGCTTGGCAGGCGTTGGAAATGAAAGTTTATCGATGGCAAGCACATCTACAATATCGTCTATACACATCCCTCGGATATGATAATTTAGCGGCAATTCAAAGCTCAAATTAGGCCCCTGCAGGATTCCGTAAATAGACGGGTGCTATTGATGCAGCATCGGCCACTTCACCCAGGCGGAGTTTGGCCCATCCCATTTCGGCCAGATTACCGGCTCGTCGAATCGCTCTGCCGCCACTAGCAACTTTATAGTTTGGATTTGATTCTTGTATTTTAACGGCCGTTTTTTCACTAATTTCCCCAGCAAAGAGCGTCGGGCCTTCTGTCTCTTCTAATATTGTTTGCCAAGTTTTAATATCAGCTGGTACCGAAAGTTGCCATCCTTTGGTAGCATGCATTTGGTATTCAGCCACACAAACTCGCGTTCGCCCAGCTTCGGCGATGGTCATTAAACGGCCGTTAAATTGCGGCACTTGGAACGCTACAACATCCAACGTCGACACAGCCAAAAGCGGAATGTTATGAACCAAGGCCATCCCTTTTGCCATTGCTAAGCCAACCCTGAGGCCCGTATAAGACCCAGGGCCAATTGTCAATGCAATCCCTGACAGGTCTGTTGCTTCAACCTTAGCACGAGTCATGTTCATCTGGATTGTGTCGGCAAGCTCAGTTGTATGATTATTGAGGCAGCGCCACCCACTCTCTACCACAACTGCCGTTCCATCATGCAAGGCTACGCCAAGCCAGCGCGTGGCTGTATCAATCGCTAAAATCATTTATTTTTTCCAAAGCTACTTTTTTGAAATTGGGTCATCAACTCAAACGGCCGTTTGCCATGCGCTTCAATACGAATACGTCGTTTCGTCTCTTCAATAGGATCAAAGGAAATCCACAGTCGATCAGCTGGCAAGAAAGTACCAAGCTGTTCGGGCCATTCAATTAAAACGGTGCCCCCATCGAGCAAAATGTCTTCTATCCCCGTTGTCAGTACGTCATCTTCTGAGTCCAAACGGTAGCTATCCATGTGGTAAAGAATACGGCCGTCTGACGTGCGAGGATACTCATTAATCAATGTGAATGTTGGACTTGTGACACGATAACGACTGCCCCAGCCTAACGCAACACCTCGAGCCATCGCCGTTTTACCTGCCCCAAGTTCGCCTGATAAACAGACCACATCTCCCATTTGCAATAACTCTCCCAAACGGCGTCCAAATCGCTCGGTTTGGTCAACGCTATGGCTAATAAACTCGATTGTTTGTTGATTTAATATCGGCATAACATCAAAATTTAGTGAATATCAATCTTTTGTATTTTAGATGACCCTGATTAGTACTCTAAATTCACAACAATATTATACCTTCTCAATTTAATCATGGTATCATTACGAAATATTGAAATTTTTGACAGGAAGTATTAATGCGCATCCTAGTTATCTCTGATATCCACGCCAATCTAGTCGCTTTTGAAAAAGTCTTACAAGTAACTAAAGACCAGTGGGACAAAATCTGGTTTTTAGGCGACCTTGTCGGTTATGGGCCTGATCCCAATGAATGTGTTCAGCTCATGAAAGAGCAAGATCATATCAGTCTCTCTGGTAATCATGATTGGGCCACCTTGGGTCGATTAGATATTGAAGATTTTAACCGTGAAGCCAAAGCCGCCATTGAATGGACACAAAATGCCATTACTGAAGAAACTCGCACTTATCTCGATCCACTCAAATCGGTTGAAGATCACGAACCATTTACCATTGCACACGGCAGCCCTCGCCATCCCGTTTGGGAATACATCTTAGATGGGCAAACGGCTTCTATCAACTTCCTTTATTTTCACACTTCATACTGCTTTGTCGGTCACACGCATGTACCTCTTATTTTTGAAGAAAAGCCAGGCAGTCACATTGCTGCCTATTCACCCCCATACGACACAACCATTCCTCTAGGTCGGACGCGCCTGATTATTAACCCAGGCAGTGTAGGTCAACCAAGGGACTCAGACCCTCGGGCGGCTTATGCAATTCTTGACACAGAAAAACTTCACATCTCTTTCCATCGTGTTGAGTATGACATTGAAGAAACCCAAAATCGAATGCAAGGTCATGGATTGCCAGAGCGTCTTATAGCCCGGCTCAGTTACGGCTGGTAGCTAAATATCCCGCTTAAATAATTAATTGGAACCTTTTTAACGGCTGCGTCGTTATTTAATTGTGCGCAACTGCTTTTTAGGTTGTTCAAAAATCTCTCCACTCCGATCTGGATTGCATTGCGCACCACTTATGGAGGTTCTCATGTATTTCAAGAAGATTTTAATTTTTACCCTTTTAATTTTAATTGTATCGGCTTGCTCACCTGAAGTTGTTACAGAAACGGTCTATTTCGATGGTGATCGTGCAGCCGCCGGTGAACCAATGGCCATGGAAGAAGATGCCCGCATTAGCTTTTTATCATCTAACCAAAGCCTAGGTTCTACTGATGATGCTGCTGCAGATTTTGATATGGCCGAGGAAGAAGCGGCTCCAGCCCCTCAATCTGAAATCCCAAATCAAGAACGTTTAATTATTCGTACAGCAAACCTTAGCCTTATTATTTCTGATACAGATGAATCCATTAAAACCATTACTGAAATGGTGGAATCAAACGGAGGCTGGGTCGTAGGCAGTAATGTTTATGAATATAGCGACTTAAAACGAGGCTCTATTACTGTAAGAATTCCCTCAACTGGATTTAATAGTGCCATTGCTGCTTTTAAAGATTTAGCAATCGATGTTACCAATGAATCAATTTCAGGACAGGATGTAACCGATGAGTTTGTCGATATATCTTTACGCTTAGAAAACTTAGAAGCAACAGCTGACCGAGTACGCTCATTTTTAGATGACGCTAC
Source organism: Anaerolineae bacterium (assembly GCA_028284105.1). Lineage (GTDB taxonomy): Bacteria > Chloroflexota > Anaerolineae > Promineifilales > Promineifilaceae > QQUD01. The sequence continues at coordinate 5,801 of JANQSK010000061.1, read as the reverse complement.
TGAAGTTGAAGATGCCTTAGCCGTCAATCGTGAACTAAGTCGGTTGGAAGGGGAAATCGAGCTTCTCAAAGGACGTCGGGAATATTTGTCACAATCTGCTCAATTTTCGACCATCACCATTGAGTTAATTCCAGATGCTTTGAATCAACCGATAGAAATAGCGGGCTGGCAGCCACGCGGCATTGCAAAACAGGCGATTGAGTCATTAGTTGATGCACTGCAAGGATTTGGAGAATTCGCAATATGGTTTGTGCTCTTCTTCTTGCCAATGGCTTTGTTATACGGCATTCCTTTTTACTTTGTTTGGCGAGGGGTTAATCGCTGGCGACTCAATCGACGTCAACAAAATGAACAGCCAGAAGAACCTGCGCCTGCAACTGAAGGATAAGCTCATAAAGCAGCACGAACGGCCGTCGCACATTCATGAAAAACGGCCGTTCCTTGAATATCCAAAGAACGGGGTCGCGATATTGGCACAGAGATAGTTGCTGAAATCGTGGCCCCTTTTTGATTTTCGATCTCTCCTACCACCTGGACTTCATCAGATAAAAAGACTGCCTCTGTGATGCTGTGCGTCACCATCACCACAGTAACCGGCTTTGCCTGCCAAATACGCAATAGCTCCTGCCCCATCCGCTCACGAGTTAACGCATCTAAAGCGCCAAAAGGTTCATCTAATAACAAAATCGATGGTTCGGCAACTAATGCACGAGCAAGGGCGACCCGCTGCTTCATTCCACCAGATAACTGAGCTGGATAACTCTCTTTTGCTTCACTTAAGCCAACCAGCTCTAGCATCTCTTCAACACGATTTTGAGCATTACGGCCGTTTATGCCTCGAATTTCAAGCGGAAGACGCACATTTTCGTATGCTGTCCGCCAAGGCATCAAGTTATCCTGCTGAAAAACTATGCCGATATCATCATCAGTTGATGCCGAATCTCCTTTTAGAGAAACGGTCCCTTCTGATGGAGAAATCAATCCAGCTAGAATGCGTAAAAGGGTTGACTTGCCCACCCCGGATTGCCCTACCAAAGCCACAAACGCACGAGGAGCCACCTGAAGTGAAACATCTCGCAATACGAGCTGGTCATCCGTAAAACGGTGCGAAACTTGGTCAACAATTAGAGAGGCAGTCATTATCAGTAAAAATACGAACAAATAGGTAACCGCATCCAATTGCAGCTACCTATTTGTGTGTGAGCCACAGACTATTCTACAAACTCATTAGTATACGCATCTTCGAGATTATCAATGGGACCATCAAGGAATCCCATACCAATTAAAATTTGTTCCGTTTGAACCCATGAGTCAGCATCGGTGATACCCAAATCATCAGCTCGCCACATATCCAACGAGGCTTCCAAGACAGCCATGCGGCTATCTTCTAATCCTTCAACAAAGTTTTTACTGATTTCAAAAGCTTCATCGGGATCATTTAGAGTATCCTCTAATCCTCGGAGTATTGCTCGGGTGAATCCTTCTACCATTTCTGGATTTTCTGCGATAGTTTCTTCATTGGTTATGATGCCATTGGCAACCATATCGATGAAGTCTGCGACGTAAAGGATATTGATATCTTCACCTTGTGCAGCCAGCTGTACCGGCTCGTTATTGCCATATCCGACGACAGCTTCTACTTGATCGGTCAGAAGAGACTCCACTTGAGTAAATCCAATTTCGCTGGCGTTTACATCTTCTTGAACGAGATCATTTGAGGACAATAGACCCGCATATCCGACATAAGTTGCACCAAAGAAACCGGGAAGTCCAACAGAACGGCCGTTTAAGTCGGCCGGCGTTTCAATATTTGCATCAGCCTTGCTTACAACAGCGATAGGGTATTTTTGGAACCATTCCAAAACGTACACAACAGGCAACCCTTGCGCACGTGCCAAAACGACCTGTTCGCCACTGACAATCGCAAAAGGAAGCTCATTTGCACCCACTAATGCCATCCCGTCGGTCTCAAAGCTGTAATCAAACTCAACCTCAAACCCTTCTTCGGCAAAATAACCTTTTTCTACCGCGACATAATAAGGCGCATATTGGGGGTCAGGGATAAATCCCATAGGCAAGCGAATCGACATCAACTCATCTTCTGCCGGGGCAGCTGGGCCACAAGCAGCAAGAAGCACAGCGGCTCCTAGAATAAAAATTACAAAGCGTTTTATCATCTTCATCTTCTCCAAAATGGTTGATTTCTGTGTTCCTCAACCATAATTTACTGTTGGGTTTGCCAACGTAATAATCGTTTTTCTAAATAGTTCACAAGGGCATACATCGTTAAAGCGATTGCCCCCAAGGCCACTAAAACAACAAAGACTAAATCTGTCTTAAATTGATATCGTGCTGTCACCAGTAAAAAACCGAGGCCTATGCTTTTGGGTTGCACAAACTCGCCTACCAAGGCGCCAATGACTGACAAAGTAGCCCCGACTTTGAGCCCGGCTAACAAAATTGGAAGTGCTGAAGGCCATTCAAGCTTGACAAAGATCTGCCAAGGTGACGCCTTGAGCGAATGCATGAGCGCATAAAGCTCTTTGGGTACTGCTCGCATTCCAGCCACCATATTGACCAATATCGGGAAGAAAACCACGATGATGGCAACAAGCACTCTTGACCAATATGTTGATCGAACCCAGATGGTCAAAAGCGGGGCAATGGCAATGATGGGTATCGCTTGCGAGGCAATTAGATATGGGGATACAAGCCGTTCTGCTAAAGGTGATTTTGCTAATAAGTAGCCTAACGGGGCCGCAATAGATGCCCCTAGTAGCAATCCTGGAATAACCTCGGCGATGGTGATGAGCGAATGGCGCAATAAACGGCCGTCTTCGGCAACAATCAAAAACTGCTTCCAAACATCAACTGGACCTGGCAAGATAAATCGATCATATCCGCCAAATACAACAAGCAATTGCCAGAAAAGCAGTAAAAATATTCCAGATAATAATGTCATCAACCAGCGTGGTTGATTGAGTAACCAATCTTTCATCATCATTTTTAGACAAACAGGGGGAGAAAGCGCAGAAGCTTAATGCACATCTTCATCCATAAAAAAGCCCCACTCATAAGTGAGGCAAACAGACAAAATAAGCGCATCGCTAACCTTCTCCCATCCAGACTGTACTGTCGGCTCTAGAATTTCACTAGATCAACCAATTGGAAACCAATGGTTCGCGGGCTCGGTCTGCGCTGACCTCACCGCCGGTCGGGAATTTCACCCTGCCCCGAAGGTAAATATTCAATTAATGTGCCTAATTATATAAAACTGTATGTATCCGTCAATAAATAAAAATGGTTTATTAATAGCCGTTTTTATGATTATTAAAAACAACTTTTATTCACCCTATCGTAAGGTCTAAATCAATTTGAATTGTGATATACTGTTGAAAAGAATGATTCCTCTTTGGGTTTCCTGAGTAAAGTCAAAGGGTTTGTTAGGAGAATGACAGAATGACAAAAACATATAAACGACGTCAACCAAAAAAGAAATTACCTAAAATGTCGAAAAGCGCCCGCATCTATAATCGCAAAAGAAGCTTTGCCGAAAAATTTCTTATTGTGATGGGTATCATCATTGTTTTAAGTATGGTGATTAGCCTCGTTGCTGGCCAATTGGGTGGCGGTCACGGCGGTTTCTAAGCAAATCACAATCGAATTTAACAAATTTTGATTCAATTTTGCTTTATTAAAGTAATAAATAAGAAGAATGGGATAGTTATTTTCCCATTCTTTTTTGATTAGACCTATCCTTCATCTGCAATAATTGCATCCACCTCTATTTCAATCAACATATCTGGATGAATGAGCTTAGAAACTTCTAGCATTGTTGACGCTGGACGGATCTCTCTAAAGAATTCTCCATGGGCACGCCCAATTGCTTCCCAATGGGAGATATCGGTAACAAACATGCGTGTTCGAACAACATCTTTGAGGCTTGCGCCAGCATCCTCCAATGCTTTTTGAATGATTTTGAAAATCTGTTTAGTTTGGAGGTAGCCATCCCCCTTACCTACGATATCCCCTTCGTTATTAACGGCCGTTGTGCCCGCAACATGCACCATTGACCCCACACGCACAGCGCGTGAATACCCCACAACTGACTCCCATTTTGCTCCACTTGAAATAAGTTGACGATCCATAAAATCCTCCAATTGAAATAATTGAAGAATTTTAGCAATATTTAGTTTTTTCGCTTAAAGGGATTTCATTTCATCATTGAGACGCAAGGTAGCAGGTAACATGATTTCAAAGATGGTGCCACCAGACTGACGATTGCGGGCAGCCACTTTACCACCGTGTGCATCAACAATTGCTTTGACGGCCGCCAATCCAACACCAGAGCCGCTTTGCCCGCCTGTTTGATTACTTCGGAAATATTTATTAAAAATACGTTCCAAATCTTCTTCGGGAATACCAGGACCTTCATCTAAAACCTGAATGCCAATTCGCTTATCATTGTAACCAAGCTTTAATTTGACGAGCGTATCGTTAGGTGAATATTTAATGGCATTATCAACCAAGTTTAGAATCATATGGTATAGGCGAGTTTTATCACCCAACACCAAATAAGGTTGTCCCTGCAGCTCAAAGTCTAATTGAATATTTTTGTTGAGAGCTGCCCCTTTGACTTCCTCTAGAATCTGTTTTGAGGTATCAACGAGTTGAATTGGTTCTCGATTGAGTTGAACAGATTCATCATTACCTACAGTTTCTAACAGTTGGTTGATCATCTTCAGCATGCGGTCAGCAGAGACATGAATTTCAGCCACATATTGAGCGCTTCGTTCATCTTTGATGACGGTTCGTTCAATTAAGCTTGACCAGCCCGTAATCGCCATAAGCGGATTTTTCAAATCATGGGACAGCATGTGCAAAAATTCGGAACGATCTTCTTCTAGCTTTTTCACATAGGTAATGTCTTGCATCACGATGATTGTACCAACATCAGCTAAATGCTCCGTCGTGGATAAATAGGTTTTTTCACCGATTGTTACTTCAGAAGTTCGGCCCACACCTGTGCTTATCGCTTCAAATAGTTGCGACATGCTGGTACCTAAAAGCTCATTCGCCGCTTCATTTGAAACGAGTAAATTCCCCATATCATCCAAGAGCAAAAGCGGCTGGGTTAATGTTTGAGCTGTCGCCTGAATGGCTTTTCGTTGGCGAATCGATTCAGCAAAAAGCTCGCTGTTTTCAATTGCGGTCGCCACTGGGTTTGCAAAAGCAAGCAAAAGAGCCACATTTTCTTCCGTAAATTCGCGATCTTTTTTATTGAAGAGAACCAGAACCCCTACTACGCGCTCTTTGACCGTCAAAGGAATACCAGCTACCGAATGGGCAACACGGCCGTTTACGGAGTCAAGCGTATTGTCGTACTCTTCAACTTCAGAAATGTCATTCGCAACAATCGCATCTTTTTCATTAATCACCGCACCAACTAACCCTCGATTGGCAGGGTACAGTGCTTGATTGGATTGTTCATCTTTGCCTTCATGCAATCGTAAAAAACCAGGTCCACGATCGCGCAGATAAAGACGCACTTCCTCAACAGGACAGTATTTATTAATTTCATCAACTAAGACTTGATAAACATTATTTAAATCTAATGAGGCTGAAACAGCTCTTGACACTTCGTTTAAAGCAGAGAGTTCACGAACACGTCTTTGAAGCTCTTCATCTGTCGATTGAAAAAGCCGAGCATTTTGAATTGCAATCGCCGCAAAGTCTGCGATAGCCATTAAAAGCTGCTCGTCACGTTGATCGAACTGGCGTCCCGCTTCTTGGTGCCCAAC